>NZ_JAFCWG010000002.1:505104-568828 GCF_049897445.1 Kocuria sp. LHG3120
ACCCCGTCCGGGTGGCTGGGCCCCGCCCCCCTCCCCGCCGGCCACGGGGGGGGGGGGGGGGGGCACCTGTTCGGCGCCGCCCCCCCACCGCTGTCGTTGCCCGGACCTCAGATGCTGCGCCGATCTCGCGACCCGTCCGATCCGGCCGACCGGCAACTCACCGCCCCGCGGTTCCCAGAGCGCCGAGCACGGCGCCTCTCCTGCCACCATGCAGGCAGGACGTCCCCCGCCGTCGCCTCCCGGAACGCCGGCGGGCCACAGTGCTGGAGGCCAGCTCCGGTCAGCGCGGCAGCCTCCACACGGTGTGCCCGGAGGCCTCGACCATCATCCGATCTCGAAGTCTTCCGTCGAGGACCCACAGCACTCCCAGCCGGGGACAGACCGCGTCGACCTCTCCGCGGCAGTGGACCGTGTCCCAGGTCCGGATCTCGACGACGTCACCGACACGGAGGTCGGACACGGCACGGATCTGCACACCCGTCCCGGACGGGCGGGCCAGGGCGGCGGCGGAGCGGGGCTGGACGGGGCGAAGCATGGGTTCTCCTGGGTATGGTTCCGCCGCCTCCCCGCAGGTGCGGGGAGGCGGCGGGCACGTGGCGGGCAGAACGCTCTAGTGCATGTGGCTCCCGCCGTTGATGTCCAGCGTCACTCCCGTGAGGTAGGAGGAGTCCTCGGAGGCGAGGAAGGTGATGGACGCGGCGATCTCCTCGGTGGTGGCCGTGCGCCCGACCGGGATGCCCGCGGCGATGGCGGCCTCCTGCTCGTCGGTGCTGCCCACGCGGATGTTGGTGTCGACCGCCCCGGGGGTCACCGCGTTGACCGTGACCCCGGTCGTGCCCAGCTCGCGGGCCAGCGCCTTGGTGAAGCCCAGGATGGCGGCCTTGGCCGCGGAGTAGGGCACCTTGCCGAAGACCCCGCCGCCGCGCTGGGCGGACACGGAGGACATGTTCACGACCCTGCCCCAGCCCTGCTCGATCATCTCGGGCAGGAACGCCTTGGTGACCAGGTAGGTGCCGGTGGCGTTGACGTCCATGACCTTGTGCCACAGCTCCAGGGTGGTCTCCAGGAACGGGACCGGGGAGGTGATCCCGGCGATGTTGACCACGGCCCCCACCGGCGGAAGGGCGCCGGCAGCGACCTCGGCGGCCACCGCGTCGTGGGCGGCGGTCACCGAGGCCTCGTCCGCGACGTCGATCGCGTGGCCGAAGGCCGGCACGCCGCACTCCTGCCCGATGTCCTGGGCGACCCGGGCGGACTTCTCGGCGTCGAGATCGAGAATCACCACCCCCCATCCTTCACGAGCGAAACGGCGGGCTGTGGTGACTCCGATGCCCTTCTCGGACGTGGCTCCGGTGATGACGGCGGTGCGCTGAACGATCGACATGGTGCTCCTAGGGTGAGTGATGATGGGTTCTACAGCAGTGACGTGATGTGCGCGGCGGCCACGCGGGCGGCCGCCGGGCGCTGGTCGTGGCTGACGTCGCGGGTCTCGAGCTCGAGCGAGAAGTGGCCGGTGTACCCGACACGCTTCAGAGCCCGCAGGCCGGCGGCGAAGTCGGCCTCGCCGTTGCCGATGCTCAGGTTGATGTTTCCCGCGGTGGCGTCGCGCAGGTGCACGTGGGTGAGCTGCTCGGCGAAGGCCTCCACGAAGCGCACCGGATCCCCGCCGGAGGCCACGATGTGGCTGAAGTCCATGACCACACCCACGCCGGTGCCCTCGAGCTCGTCCGCCAGCCGCCGCGCGCGGTCCTCGTTCCAGCACAGCCGGAAGAAGTGCAACGACTCGCACCACAGCTCGACGCCGGCCGCCGCGGCCCGCCGGGATGCCTGGGCCAATTCCCCGGCCACCGTGCGGATGTCCTCCTCGAGGGAGCGGATCGGCTCGTGGTCCAGCGCCCCGCAGGGCAGGACGAGGGCCTCGGCGCCGACAGCGGCCGTGAGCTCGAGGAGCATGTCGAGGTGGTCCGCGCGCTCTGCACGCTGCGCCTCGTCCAGGACCACGTTGAGATCACCCACGTCCCCGTTGACCGAGCGCACGCGCAGACCCGAGTGGTGCACGTCGGCGGCGACCTGCTCGACGGCAGCGGCGTCCAGCACGTAGGGGACGTGGTCGCAGACCCCCGGCAGGGCCCCCAGATCGATCTCCTCGAAGCCGAGCCCTCCAATGGTGCGTAGCGCCTCGGGCAGCGGCTGGTGCCGGAAGCTGATGGACGAGCAGCCCAACCGGGAAGAGATCATGCGATGCCGTCCTTGCCTGTAGCCGTCGAGAACGTGTGCTGTGCATCACGCTATCGCGGCCGACTGTTGACAGTCAACATTCGTCATCTCGGTGTGACTCTTTCGTCAGGAAGCCAAAGGGCTGCGCCCAACCCGCGCGGGGACCACAGACCCTGGAATGCTGACGTCATGAACTCACCACAGTCCTCGGCGGATCGCGCTGTTACCTCGGCCGAGACCGCCACGCGCCCCGCCGAGCCGGACCCGGCCACGCACGTCATCGTCCTTCCCGGAGGCGGGTACGCCGGTCACGCCGACAACGAAGCGGAGCCCATCGCCGAGTGGCTCGGGCAGCTCGGACTGTCAACGAGCGTGTTCCGCTATCCGGTGCACGCCAGGCACCCGGGTCCGCTGGAAGCGGTACGGGCCGAGATCCGCCGGATCCGGACGAACGGTGCCGAACGGGTCGCCCTGCTCGGATCGTCCGCCGGCGGGCACCTGGCCGGCCATGCCGCCCTGAGCGCTGCACCTTCCGCCCTCGAGCGAGTCGACGCGGTGATGCTCTGCTATCCGGTGGTGTCCATGGAGCTCGACACCGACAAGGGCAGCCAGGAGGAACTCCTGGGTCCCTCCCCCAGCACCGAGGAACGGGTCGCAACGTCCCTTGACCGCCTGGTGACCACGACGGCACCACCGTTCTTCATCTGGCACACCGCCGACGACCCGTCAGTGCCGGTGCAGCACTCCTACCTTCTGGCTCTGGCCCTGGCACACGCGGACGTACCCCACGCTCTGCACGTCTTTCCCGCAGGGACGCACGGCCTCGGACTGGCCGAGGGCAGCGGGGAGCCAGAAGCCTGGCCGGGACTGTGCGCGGCATGGCTGTCCGCATTGGGATGGCCGCGGTGATCCCGGCGCGACACCGCACCGACGGGACCGGAGCGACTGGGCAGGAGGAGGGCAGCAGCAAGGATGTCCATCGCTTGCCGGCCCTGAACCGGGCCTGACGCGACGTCGTCGAAACGATCCGTGTCTGACCCCGGCGTCCACAGGCGAGCCGGCGGCTGCGCGACCACACCCCCGGGCCGGGGCTGTGGCCGCTGCCCGGGGCAGGCCGAACATACGTCAGTGGATGGCGCCCCGGGTGACCGGAGGTCGTGGGGGTCCTGTGTCAGATGAGCTCGATGACGTCGGCGATCGAGTCCCGGACCCGTCCGGGACGGTACGGGTAGGTGGTGATGTCGGCGGCTCGGGTGGACCCGCTCAGCACCAGGATCGTCTCCAGCCCGGCTTCGATGCCCGCGACGACGTCGGTGTCCATCCGGTCACCGACCATCACCGTGGTCTCGGAGTGGGCCTCGATGCGGTTCATCGCACTGCGGAACATCATCGGGTTGGGCTTGCCGACGAAGTACGGAACGGCTCCGGTGGCCCGAGTGATCAGGGCCGCGACCGCACCGGTCGCCGGCAGCGGCCCCTCGGCTGAGGGTCCGGTGGCGTCCGGGTTGGTGGCGATGAAGCGTGACCCGGACTCGATCAGCCGGATCGCCTTGGTGATGGCCTCGAAGGAGTACGTCCGGGTCTCCCCCAGGACCACGTAGTCGGGGCTGACATCGGTGAGGGTGTAGCCCACCTCGTACAGCGCGGTGGTCAGACCCGCCTCACCGACCACGTACGCCGAACCACCGGGGACCTGGTCGGCGAGGAACCCGGCGGTGGCCAGCGCCGAGGTCCAGATCGACTCCTCGGGCACGGTCAGCCCGCTCTTGGCCAGCCGGGCCGCGAGGTCCCGAGGGGTGTAGATCGAGTTGTTGGTCAGCACCAGGAAACGGCGTTCCTGGTCGACGAGGCGCTGCAAGAAGTCAGCGGCGCCCGGAAGAGCCTCGCCCTCACGGACGAGCACCCCGTCCATGTCCGTCAACCAGCACTCCGGGCGGGAACGATCCATCACCACACCTCCTGAGATTCGTCATCAACTGTCGACGATGCTACTGCCGCCATCTGATACCCCCTGCGTTTTTCCCACGCCCTGTGCACGGTGACCGGCACCGGCCGTCATCGACGCCGAGGGCAACTGGCCGCGGCCCGTCGGATCGCCCGGTGTCCGTCGGCATGCAGATTGCCGTGCTGTCAGCGCGTGCGGTGCCCGGCAAGGACCAGGCGGCGGGTGAGGTTCGCGCCACGGGCCACGACGCGTTCGAGAGGTCCCTGTCCGAGGGCGCGGTGCCAGGCGGTGGCGAGAAGCGCGGCCACCCCGATCTGGAGGAAGAACCACAGGTAGGGTTGGTCGTAGTGCACCTCGGCGGACAGGGCGAGCAGATGAGCCGAGTACAGGGTGAGGGTCATGGTGCCCATCGCGCTCAACGGCAGCAACCAGCTCCCGAAACGGCGGGTGAGCAGGAGGAAGCCCCCGAGCACGGCCGTCCCCGAGCCCAGGCCCATCACCAGGGCCAGGGGCGTGTTGGTGTGCGGGCCGGCAATCGCCAGCCACCACCAGGTGGTGGTCGGCAGCACCGGGTCCGGGCCGAAGACGATGATGTCGTCGATCCCGTCCTCGGTCAGGGCCGGAGTGTGGGTCATGAGCTGGTCGTAGCCGCCGGCCTGGAGGATCAGCACCCAGTAGGCCAGCCACGCCACCACGGCGACCCCGAGGCCGACCAGAAACAGGCCGACCTGCACCTGGAGGCCGGACAGGTTCAGCCGCCCGATCCCCAGACCGACCAGCAGGTAGGCCAGGTACGGCAGGGCCGGATAGGTGCCGGTCAGCAACAGGTGGGCGAGGGTGGCCCCGGGGGCGGCGGCCAGGTCGACGAAGCCGGGGTTGAGCGCCGCGGCGGCCGACAGGGCCTCACGGGTGGCGTGCATGAGCACCGGGGCGGCCAGGGCGAACACCGCCGCCCAGCCGAAGAGGGCCTTGGCGGAGAGGCCCAGGAACGGGATGGCCAGGACGAAGAAGGCCCCGTAGTAGATCAGGATGTTGATCGCCGGGATCTCCTCGGCGGTGGCGCCCGGGATCAGCGGGTTGATCGCCAGGCCCAGGGCGGTGATCAACCCGGCCCGGACCAGGATCCCGGCCCGGGTGGCGGTCATCGCCCGGCCGGTGTGGGCGGTGCGTCCTCCGGAGGTGAAGGCCAGGCTCACCCCGGCCAACAGCGCGAACAGGGCTGCGGACCGTCCGGCGAAGAGCGTCCACTGGGCGGTGGGGGCGAAGGTCTCCGGGTCCCAGGCGGGCAGGATGTGGATGGAGACCATGCCGATCAGTGCCAGGCCGCGGGCGGCGTCGATCCCGACCAGCCGCCGCTTGCCACCGGCGGCGGCGGCAGCTTCCGTGGCGTCGTCGGAGGTTGTGCCTGCGGGAGCTCCCGCACGGGTGGTTGCCCACGGTGTGGTCTCCGCGGAGACTGCTCCGGATGCGGAGGCCGGACGGCGGTCGGAATCGGTCATGACAGGTGTGGGCTCCCCCGGGCGATGTGTCGGTGAGTCCCCTGCCCACCGGCCCGGACCGGTGGGCCCAGGACGAACTCCACTGGATCAGCCACCGATATGTCCCAGTTATCAGACCTCTGTGTCGGGGCTGGGAATCGGTCGCTGACCAGGGCGGATCCAGCGGACCGTTCCCCGCGCCCCCGTCGGGCTCCTGGCGTCGGCGCAGGGAGCGGGCAGACCGTCACGGGCGATCAGCACAGGTGGACACCATGACCGAGCAGGAGACGGATCTGCGGGACCCGCGGGTGCTGCAGCAGCGCTGGGCCGGGGTTGGGGCGCGATTCCACATCCAGGATCTGTGGCTGTACGTGGCCGCCACAGTCCTGGTCGCCCTGCTGTTCGTCGCCGCGGCCTGCCTGCTCCCCGAAGTGTGGGGATCGACCCTCTCGTCGGTTCGCGCGGTCTTCAGTCGGCACCTGTCCCCGCCTCGACCACCACTTTGCCGAGGGCGTGCCCGTCGCCGACGTAGGTGAGCGCTTCGGGCACCTGCTCGAGCGGGAACACGCGGTCGATGTGGATACGGACATCTCCCGCGACGCATCGGTCGGCAAGAGGCGAGAAATGCGCCGGCCCCGGCTTGACGGCAAGAACGCCCAAACGCCGACCCGTCATCGCGCCGATCAGTGCGCCGACCGTCACCACTCGCAGCAGGGCGCGCGTCGTCCCGCCGACGATCAGGCAGGTGCCACCGGGGGCGAGCGCACGGCGATACGCGAACACCGACCGCCGGGCGACGAGGTCGATGATGAGGTCGTACGGACCGGTGCGCGTGAAGTCGTCGGCGCGATGGTCGATGACCTCGGCGGCCCCCAGGGATCGCATGAAGTCGAGCTTGCCGGCGTTGTCCACCCCGGTGACACGGATGCCGGAAGCAACGGCGAGCTGGAGCGCGAACGCTCCAGTTCCTCCGCCGGCGCCGTTGATCAGCATCCGCTCACCGGGCTTCGCGCGCGCAACTGCTTGCACCGCGATCGCCCCGGACTGCGGCAGTGTCGACGCCTCGGCGAATGACAGTCCGGCCGGCTTGAGCGCGAGAGCGTGCTCGGGCGCCACGGCGTACTCCGCGAAGCCGCCTTTCAGCGCGAGATTGTCGCCGTAGACATCGTCACCGACCCGGAACAGCGTGACCCCTGCGCCCACTGCCTGGACCACTCCCGCGATGTCCGAACCGAGCGTGCGGCGGGCGGGTCTGAACAGGCCGCCGAATCGGGCATAGGCGGGCGACCCGTGCAGCCCCTCCCAATCGCTCAGATTGACCGAGGTCGCGATCACCCGCACGAGCACCTGGCCTCTCCCCGGCGTCGGCGTGGCGATATCGTCGAGCCGCAGCACATCGGGCGACCCGTAGCGGTCATGGACGATCGCTCTCATGCCCGCACGACCATGCGCTAACGCTCGCCCAGCGCGGGGCTCTCGTCGGCGACCCGACGCTCCAGGCCCTCCAGCAGCAGCTCCAACCCGTAGTCGAACTCGTCCGCGAACGCGTAGACGCCATCGCCGAACAGCTCGGTGCGCGAGCGCGCAATGTGCGGATACAGCTCCGCCGACGCCGCGACCTTGACGGCGAACGCTTCCTCGGCGCCGTCCCCCGGTTCGAACGGCAGGCTCGTCCAGGTCAGCGCGAACCCGTACACGTAGGCGTCGATCGCGGAGAACGCGTGTGCTGCCAGCGCAGCGCTGAAGCCCTCGGCCATCAGCACGCCGAGGAGACGATCGTGGTGCTGCAGCAGCGCGGGGCCGGGGTTGGGGCGCGATTCCATCATCCCGAGCACCCACGGATGAGCGGTGAGCACCGACCGCGCCGATCGTGCCCGGCCGGTCAGCGCCTCCCGCCACGTGGCGCCGACCTGGGGCAGTTCGATCCGCTCGAACACCCAGTCGGCGAGGTCGTCGAGCATCGCCTCCTTGCTCGGGACGTGATGGTAGAGCGACATCGCCTCGACGCCGAGCTCCTTCGCGACACTGCGCATGCTCACGGCGGAGACACCCGCGCGGTCGGCGACTGCGGCGGCGGCGTCGATGATCCTCTCCCTGCTCAGTGGTGTGCGTCGCGTCATTTTCCCATCCTTGCGCACTTACGACCGTAAGTCTAAGCTGGTGATCACCCCTTACAGCCGTAAGGCGCATGTTCGGCGAAACCCGAGGGCCTAGCGATCCTCGACACGACAACGGAGCCCACGATGAGAACACGTCGACACACCACCACGCTGGAGAACCCGCGGACCCCGGTGCAGGCCAAGCTCGCGGCAGCCTGGACCAGCTTGATGTTCTTCTACATCTACATCGACTACTTCCACCTCTACCAGCCCGGCGCCATCGACCAGATCCGGGGTGGCGGCATCTTCGAGTTCGACATCACCCCGACGTTGTTGATCATTTTCGTCATGGTCATCGGGATCCCGGCCCTGATGGTGATGCTCTCCATGGCACTGCCCGCCCGGCTGAACCGCGCCACGAACCTCGTCGTGGCATCGCTCTACATCCCCGTCACGGTGTTCAACGCGGTCGGGACGTCCTGGGACTGGGCCTTCTACTACGGCTTCCACATCACCATCGAGGTGGCGCTCCTGGCCTTCATCCTGCGCTCCGCCTGGACCTGGCCCCGCACCGCGTCGCCGGCAACCACGGCGACCAGCCCGGACCGGGAAGCCGCTCGCATCCAGCAGCAAGCGTGAACCTGAGAACAGTCCCCGTCCTGTTCACAGCCATCTGCCTCGGTGCCGCGGTGCGGGCCTCCTGGCGGTGGGACACCGACTTCCACCGGGACGTCGCGTAGGGGCCTGCCAAGGCCCCTACCGGCAGGTCAGGTCAGGGGATGCGCACACAGGTCCGCCACCGCCCTGGAAGGTCTCGGTCATGATCGAGGCACACGAGCTCACCCAGCGCTGCGGCGGCACCACCGCCGCGGAGCACATCGGTGCGGTCGCCGTCCGGAACGGCCTGCTCGTCCTGCTGCTGCCGGGCATCCTCAGCTTCATCCGCCTGGACTGGGCAGAGACCATCGTCAGCCGCCTACCGCTGCCGGCGTCCTCAGCACTCCTCACCACCGGAGCAGCCGAGATGCAAGGTGCCTACCTCTCCGCACAGGCGAGTCTGATCGTGATGGCCGCCTATGCTGTCGTCCCTCTCGCGGCGGCCGCCGTCGTGCACTCGGTGCGGCAGCAGAGCGCGCCGGTCACGACTCACCGATGACTGGAACTGCGCCCTCCAACCCTCCGGCGATGCCCATGAACCGACTGAGACAGGAGAACACCATGAACTCACGCACTCGGCATCCCCGCGGAACGATGGGGAAACGTCCGGTAGCCGGGCCATATGTAAAGCGGAGGGGTGAAGCTGCTATTGCAGGGCGGAGGTGAGTCGGGCGACGTTGTCCAGGTATTTCTGGTGCCGGGGGCGGGCCAGCCATTCCTGCAGGTGCAGTTCGTGGCTGTCCTGGTGGTAGTTCTCCGCGATGGTGTGCATGCGGGTGAGGAAGCCGGGGTCGATGATCATGAGGTTGACCTCGTGGTCCAGGGCGAAGGAGCGGATGTCCATGTTCGAGGAACCCACGACCGCGACCTGTCCGTCGGCGAGCACGAACTTGGCGTGCAGCACCCAGGGGGCCGGGTAGAGGAAGATCCGGATCCCGGCGCGGATGAGTTGTTCGTAGTAGGAGCGTTGGGCGTGATGGGTCGCCGCGTGGGTGGAGGTCTCGCCCACGTAGAGGCGCACCTGGACTCCGCGGCTCACGGCGCTGCGCAGGGCGGTGAGCAGTGCTTCGTCGGGCACGAAGTACGGGGTGCACACCGTGATGTGCTTTTCGGCGGTGGCGAAGATGTGGTGGAAGAGTTCCTGGTTGGATTGCTGTTCCAGTCCCGGCCCGGAGGGCAGCACCTGGCAGGTGATGGTGCCGGGTGCCGGTTGCGGGCGGGGTGCGGGGGTCTGCTCGGCAACGAGCTCGCCGGTCTCGCACGACCAGTCGGTGGCGAAGACCGCGTCCAGGTGCCCGACCGCGGGGCCCTGGATCCGCAGCATCAGGCCCACCCACTGCAGGCCCTTCTTCCGGTTCTTCTTCTTGTTGTAGCTGCGGTCGATGATGTTCTGCGATCCGGTGAACGCTACGGTCCTGTCGATGATGAGGATCTTGCGGTGGTTGCGCAGATCCGGGCGCTGGTACTCCCCGCGCCAGGGCCGCACCGGCAGCATCCGCTGCCACGGGATGTCGGCGGCCTCCAGGCGCCGCACCAGCTTCTGGTAGCCGGGGTAGCCGACCGAGCCGAGGTGATCGATCAGCACCCGCACGGTGACTCCCCGACGGTGGGCCTCTTCCAGGGCGGTGATCACCGGTTCCGTCGTGGGATCGGCCACGGCGATGTAGAACTGGAAGTGCACCGCCGAGCGCGCGGTTCGGATCGCCTGGGCCATGGTCGTCAGGGACGAGTCGTAGTCGTCGAGGATCTCGATCTGGTTGTCGGCCGCCAGGGGGAAGCCGCCATTGTTCCGGTTGAGTTTCACGGTGCGGGCCAGCCAGGGCCCCGTCCCATCGGGTGGGTCGGGGTCGGCGGCGGGACCGGTGTCGCTGATGAGCTCCGGGGCGCGGCGTTGTCGGTCCTTGCGGGCTTGCGGTAGTTGGGCCCGCCCGAACACCAGGTAGGCCACCACTCCCAGGATCGGGAGCATGAGGATGATCAGCACCCACCCCCATCCTGCCCCGGCGGGCCGGTTGCGGGGCACGATGCCTGCGGCGATGAGTCCGATGATCACGGTGAGCGCGATGATGCCCATGGTGACCCATTGCGGGGGTGTCTCGAGGAGGAACTGGATCACGGTGATTGCTCTTCCCGGCGGGGGCGGGTGCCCCACCAACCGTTCGCTCCCCGCCCCTCAGACCGTGGCGAGCACGATGCCCCCGGGCCGGACCCGGGGGCACGGGTGCCCCCGGGTCCGGTGCACCGGCCTGTGCTGTGCATCGAGTTCTCTGGGGTCTTCCTGAACCTGTCCCGGACTCCGCCGAGTTCACGAAGAGCTTTCAAGGGGCGAGAAGGATGCGTCGGCGTCGGAATGTGATTCCTCCTTTGCTATTGGTGATACCGCTTCTCCCGCCGTGCTGGCCGCGACGTCCCCCGGGACGCATCGTGGAGGGGTGGGCCGGGCGTGGCCGAGGGTTCGGTGGGGCTGCTGCTCAGCGGACGAGACCGGCCTGGTGGTCGACGCCGGCCTGGTCGGCCTTGCGGTGGAAGCGCATCCCGGCCAGCCCGCCCAGCACCGCCCCGGCCAGCGGCACCAGCACGGCAACGACCAGGGCGATGATTCCCGCGACCGTCAGGTTCCCGTCCCCGATCGGGATCCGGGGGAGACCGTTGAGCTGGCCCAGTTGGCTGAGGTGGGGACCGGCCACGGCACCGAGCACCGCCAAGAGGACGGCGATGAGGATCGCCCACAGCCACACCGCGATCCCCTGCTTCACCCCGTCGAAACGCGCCATGCGCCCGGCTACATAGCCGCCGCAGAAGTAGGCGATGAACAGCACCACCGTGAGCACGATCCCGCTGATGATCCCCGCCGTGGTGGCGTCCTGGGCGATCTGGCCGGGGTCGATGTTGGTGGCCACCCCGGCGCTGATGGCTGCGGCCAGAGTGGTGAGCAGCACGGTCATGCCGGTGGCGGTGAGCCAACCGAAGAACGCCGAGCCGAACTTCATCCCTCCAAACTTTCGTTTCTCGGCCGCGATCACCTCATCGCGCCGGCCTTTGGGGGTGGAAGCCCCGGAGTAGTGCTGGTCGCTCATGCTGTGCTCCTTCTGGGGTGTTGCAGCGGCGGTGCCCGCTCTGGCGGTGGCGGTCTGAACTGAACGGGCCGAGTACACGGCACCAGCACCTCAGGGTCTCTCTTGGGTCGTGGTCCGGGCCCTGTGGACATGGATGCGCACGGTGAGAACCTCGGAACCCGACACCGCCATCGCGTCCGAATACGGTGGCTTTCTGAACGCGCCCTCGGGCCGCCGTGACCGGATGGACCAGGCATGGTGGTGCGCCGGCCCCTCGCCCGAAGGCGAGGGGCTGGCATGCCGGATCATTCCTGTTCGAGGATCTCGCCGCTGGTGGCCATGATGTAGGGCTCGCCTTCGAAGTCGGTGAACAGCTCGTCGTCGAGATCCACGCCCAGTTGCTCCTCGACGCCGGTGACGCTGAAGTTCTCCTGCACGGTGCCGGTCACCTGGATGACCTGCCCTTCGTCCACGGCGGGGACCTCTTCGTCCTCGACGATCAGCAACGGATCCACAGCGCCGGCGATGGCGAAGGAGTCCGGTGACAGCGTCTCGCTCACCTCCGCCGAGACGGTGACCTGCTGACCCACATAGGTCGTGGCCTCGTCGTAGAACTCCTGGTTGTAGGCACCGTCGTAGGCCATCACTGCGGCCCCCTCCGTGGCGTCATCGGTGGCAGGGGCGGAGCTTTCGACGACCTCGCCGTCGGTGATGTCCTCGACGTCGGTGCCGGCCTCCGGGCCTTCGGTGCCGCACCCGGCCAACCCGAGCCCTGCGGCGGCGACCAGGGCGGCCGCGGCCTTGCGGGTGGTGTATCGCCTCTGCGTGTCCATGGTGTGCTCCCTGGAACTGGTAGGTGGCGCCCGGCTCCCGCTGCTCAGTGAATGGTCAGCGGCTCGAGTGCCCGTACTTCCACCGTGGAACCAGTTCCCTGGCGCCACAAGGGAAAACACCGGACTCTGCGAGCCTTCCCCGGGGTTGGTAGCGCAATACCAGGGAAGCTGGAGGCTAGTACCTCAGCAGCTGCGAGGGCTCGCACCGGAAGCTGTGACCGCCCTGTGACCTCACTGCCTTCCCGGGAGCCCTCGCAGCAGTGGATCCGGGGGCACCTCGGCGGGGGCGGCGCGGGATGAATCCTTGGCCTGCCTGCACCCGGTGCTTCGCTTCAGGTTCTGGCCGGAAGGGGTGTTGAGGGGCTGGTGCATCTCCGTGCCGCCCCTGCTGTCACAGGCACACGGCGCCGTCGAGGTGGCGGTGGGGAGGAGGGGCTCAGCGGGACCAGTGGTGGGACAGGAATTTGAGGCCGACAACGGCCAGCAGACAGCCCAGGGCCAGCCATGATGCTCCCTGCAGTGCTGCGCCCTCAAGGATTCGGAACACCCCGGTGAGAAGGACGCTCAGCACGCCCACTCCCAGGAAGAACGTCATCACGATCAGCACCGCATTTTCTGCCCCGGGCATGGCCACGCTGGCTTGCTCGTCCACGGTCGAACGCTGGTGGATGATCAAGACCATGATCACCACCACGGCCATGAGCACACCGGCCGCCGCGTAGCTCATCTGCAGCAGATACCCCACACTGATCGCCCCCACAGCGAGCAGGCCCACGAGGACGTAAGCGGTGACGTTGCGTTGACGCATCAAGACGTCCTCTCTCGTGGCCGGCTGATCCGGGTGGCCACCGCAGGGGCCAGGACCTCGAGTCCGGCAGGACACCTGTCCGTAGGACAGAAGGCCCCGCAAGCCTCACCAGCGAATGAGCCCCGGGTGCAGACCCCTCACAGTATTCATCAGAACAGGGCCCTCACCCTGGTGATCCCCAGAAACAGCGGCACTCTCGGAATCGGGGGCCCGGTGTCGTTGCTGGTGGTGAGTGGTGGCCAGTGCGTTCACTGGTCTGTTGAAGGGACATTTCTCGTGCCCATATTGTTCGTTGAGCGCAGCCCCCCTCCTGCCGAGTGCTGCTCCTCAGGTGCACCCGGTAGACGGGGCAGGCGGCTTGCGGCGACCACGGACAGGGCCACCAGCAGGATGAGCACGGACACCCCGAGGGCGTACATGGCCACGGCGTGGTAGCCGCCCACCATGCGGGGGTCGAGGAAGAAGTAGGGGTACCAACCCACCATGCGGCCCCGGACCAGGGTGTAGAACGCCCACAGGGCGGGAAAGATCATCGCCACCCACACCGTGGACCACCGCAGCCGGTGCCGGCCGGGACTCAGCAGGAAATCGGCCACCGCGTAGACAGGCAGCACGAAGTGCAGGACCTTCGAGGACAGCGGGACCAGGAACAGGTGGCCGAACAACTCCGCGTTGGCCAGCAGCAGGCCGAACACGGTTCCGGAGACCACCATGTAGGTGGTGGCCACGGCGCGGAAGACGGTCAGCCACACCGGCTCCGCCCCGGTGGCCGTGATGTGGAACGCCGCCAGCAGCACGGCCAGGATCAGCAGGAAGGTGCTGTGGATGGTGAAGTAGCTGAACAGGTTGGTACCCCGGCACGTGCCGGTGACCAGGGCGCAGTCCGCCCGGGCAGTCACAGCCCACACGGCGACGACCAGGGCTGTGACACGCACCGCGAGGACGAAGAACCGCACGGCTTCCCCTTCCTCACCCCACCCGGAAGCGACCACCACCGCGGAAACCCGCTGCGCTCACCTCGGAGGAACGCCCGCCACTTCTTTCCCGCCCCAGGCTAGGGGGTGGACCGAGGCCATCATGACGTCTGTGCAAGAGTCAGGTCCACCACCGGCGGACTCGGCAGGCGCCTACAGTGGGAACGCCCTAGTTCGATGACAGGAGGGGAAGCGATGGTGGAGCCTGGACCTGCCCGAGGGTTTCGCGGTGTCCCTCACGCCCGCTTCCTGAAATGGGTTGTGGTATCAGCGGTGCTGTGCACGATTCTGAGCGGATGCACCGACCCCACGCCCCCAAGCCCGGAGGGCCCCGATGCTTCGGGGGTGCCGAGCCCGAACACCACCTCACCTTCGCCGGTGCACGGCCCGTGGGGCGCGTACGGGAGTCAGGAGCAGGCGTGTGCGGGGGTGGCCGGTGATGTGGTGACGCTGTCTCTGCTCCCCTCCAGTCTCCCGGTGAGCCAACGGGTGGAGGACGTCCAACAGGTGGAGGACGAAGTCGAGGCCATGCTCGAGGCCGCCCCACCAGCAGTGGCCTCCTCCTATGCCCGGATCCAGCTGGCGGTCGACTCCTACGGCGAGGACCTCACCGTCGACGCCTCCCCCACGCCCACCCCAGCCCCCACCCGGGCACCTGCCGCAGAACCACGATTTGACGACCTCGCTCTTCAGGAAGCACTCGAGCAGATCCGGATGTGGCTGACCGACACGTGCCAGAACCGCCGCTGAATCGCAGCCGGCACTCTGCATGCTCGCCTGCGGCGATGCCTCGGATGCCGCCGTTTGACTCCCGGCCGGACAACGGCGAGTCCAGGAATGTGCTCGCCACCACCCTGGGGGTTGTCGAGGACGCGCATGTGCTCAGGAGGCACTTGGGGGACCTGTCATCGGTGATCGTCATGAGCCACCGGATTCGCGCCCCGGATTGCGGCGTGTTCGTCGAGGCGGGCGAGGTCGTGCGGGTGCGGGTGACTGGCCTGGAACTGCTCCAGCAGCACCTCCACGTGGCGGTGGACCCTGTCGGCGATGAGCGGATACCGGCTGGCGCCTTCGATGCGGGCCGCCAGGTCGATCAGCGCTTGCAGGACCGGGACGTGGTCGGTGGCGTGGGGGCGGATCTACCATGAGCCCCTGCCACCACCCGGTCTCAGGAAGTAGGAGCTCTCATGCCTGCGTTTCCACCGTTGCCAGGCCGCTCGTAGCCGAATCCGGATTCCTCCGAGATCGCTGACGGCGATTTTCCGCACCCTGGGGATGGTTCATCTGTGCCGGCCTCGCTGGGGGCACGGCGAGTCGTGTCGCCCTGGGCCGATGGGCTGGGACGGGCGGGGTCGCGCGATCTCCAGGTACTGGTGCTGTCCCTCGTTGCTGCCGCGGTGGCCTACGCCTTAATGGCCGTCAAGGTGGTCGTGCTGGCAGTGCTGGTAGCCCTCATCCTTGCCTCGGCGACCCGGCCGCTGGTGAGCCGGCTCGAGCGCCGTGGCTGGCCCAGTTTCTGGGCGGCCGTCCTGGTCTTCAGTGCTCTGGTGCTCGCCCTGGGTGGGGTGATCACTGTGGTGGTGCTGCGGATCAGTGATGATCTGGACGAGTTGGTGATCTCCACGGTCGCCGGGTGGCAGCATCTTCAGGAGCTCACCGCAGCTGGGCCTCCGCCGTTGCCGGTGGACTCGGCCACGGTCAACGCGGCGCTGACGGAACTCAATGACTACCTCACCAGTACGGCGGCGCGGCGCAACGCGATCAGCGGGCTCACGGTAATCACCGAAATCATCACGGGGACCGTTCTGACGGCGATCGTGCTGTTCTTCTTCCTCAAGGACGGTCCGCTGCTGTGGAACTTCGTGCTGCGGTGGTTCACCGGCGTACAGCGGGCCAAGGTCGCGGAGTCCGGTGATCGGGCGGTGAGCATCCTGGGCGGTTACGTGCGTGGCATCGCCGTGGTCGCTACCGTCGATGCCACCTTCATCGGTCTGGGCCTGTTTTGGGTGGGCGTGCCCCTGGTCATCCCCCTGACGATGATCACTTTCCTGGCCGCCTTCGTGCCCATCATCGGGGCCGTCACCGCCGGTGTACTGGCCGCCCTGGTCGCCCTGGTGACTCAGGGGCCTGGTGCGGCGC
This sequence comes from Kocuria sp. LHG3120, assembly GCF_049897445.1. Lineage (NCBI taxonomy): Bacteria > Bacillati > Actinomycetota > Actinomycetes > Micrococcales > Micrococcaceae > Kocuria > Kocuria sp. LHG3120. The sequence continues at coordinate 521,311 of NZ_JAFCWG010000002.1, forward strand.
TGATTGTTCTCGGCATCGTGATCGTGGTCAACCAGGTGGAGGGAAACCTGCTGCAACCGGTGATTATGGGCCACACCCTGAGTCTGCACGCCCTGGTGGTGTTGCTCGCCCTGTCGGTCGGCGCCCTGCTCGGCGGGGTGGCCGGGGCCGTGCTGGCGGTCCCCCTGACCGCGGTGGCGTGGGCGGTCCTGCAGGTCTGGACCACCCGATACCAGCAAGGCCAGGACCCGGTCCTGGGAACCGACCCGGTCTCCGGGCACGGGGTCGCTGAGCGGGCCAGCCGCCGGCACCGCCGCAAGTACCGACGAATGCGGCAACAAAGCCCTCCTCCCGCACCCCCCTCCGGCCAGAGCCCTGAAATCTCCGCCCGGTAAATGAGCAGAAGGTTCCTATCGGTTGCCTACCGATCCCGTGTACGCCCGCGGCCAGCTGTCTGAACATCCCCTGGAATTTTCCTCCCAGGGCCTCCCCGAGCCATACCGTGGAGAGACAGGGCCGGTTTCGAGCCCACACCCGTTGCCCGGTCCCGCCCCACCTCGCTGAAGCCACATCCGCCTTCGGCGGCGCCGCCACCGACCAGGAACGATAATGAACTTCCACCACAACAACCGGCCCCGCAGGGCCCCCACCGCCGCAGCAATCGCTGTAGCCGCCCTGGCACTCACCGCCTGCGGCGGGCCGACCACGCCACCGCCGGATGCGCCTGTGGAGCAATTGGTAGACCCCGAGGCGGTACCCACCGGCCCCTACGCCGGGCCCTACGACCAGGCCTTCGCCGAGGACCTCGAGCACTACGCCGAGCAGGAGGTGACGCTGCGCGCCCAGGTGCAGACCGTTGTCAGCCCGGTGGCCTTCACCATCACCACCCCCGATCCTTCCGGCGAGGACACCGAGGAAAGCGGCAAGTTCGCACCGCTGCTGGTAATGGACTTCGACGACCCCTCCCCCGTTCTGAATCCCGGTGACCAGATCGAGATCACCGGCACGGTCCATGCCGCCTACAACGTCCCCGACACCGAGGAGAACCTCGGGGCCCCACCCGGGCCGGAGGTGCTGGCCGCCTACGACGGCCAACCCTTCCTCAACGCCACCTCCGTACAGACCACAGCCCCACAGGCCACGGCACCGGCCCCCTGACCCGGCTGAGGCCACGACGCCGCCCCGCACGATCACGGAAGACGAGGACCACCATGGACATCACCACCCGCACCCTCACCACCGGTGCCGCCGCACTGCTGGCGGCCGCCACCATGACCGGGTGCACCAGTGAGACCGACCTGACCCAGGCCGACCAGTCCGATATCCCCACCGAGGAACTCATCGGCGACACCATGACCCTGACCAACGAGGTCCAGGAGGTCCTGCCCCACGGCATCATCACCATCGGCGCCGAAGACACCATCATCATCGCCAACCAGCTCCCCGAGGGCCTGGGCCTAGGCGACGACGTGGAGGTCACCGGCACCGTGGAAAAGCGCGACGTCTTCACCATCGACGACCTCGAAACCCTCCAACAGGTCACCGATGAGGAGACCGCCCAGTACTTCGTGAACCGCGAAGAGGAACTCATCCTCACCGACGCCACCGTCACCCGCACCGACTGACCCACGGGCACCGGCACCGGGCAGGTGCCGCCACAGGTCAGTCGAGAATGTCCACGGACCGAAGGAGCGCCATGAGCACCACCCCCACGACGACGACGCCACGCCTGAGCGTGGTGATGCTGTGCCTGTCCGCCGGCGTCCTGGCCGGCTGCGGATCCACCCAGTCCCCGGATCCTGCCCCTGGGACCGGGACTGCTGAAAGCAGCTCCACCGCCCAGTCCAGCGCATCCCTCCCGGCCGCGGCCCCCGCTCCGGGGACCGGAAACGAGTCGACCGGTGGGTATGTCGGGGCCTATGACGAGGCTTTCCACGCCGAGCTGTCCTCCTACACCGGCCAACAGGTGAGTCTCACAGGGGAGGTCGGTGACCTGATCCGCTCTCGTTCCGCCTACGAGCTCACCAGCCCCACCAGCCCGGATCTGGATCCGTTGCTGATCAGCGCCGCCTACGCGGTCCCGGACCTGCAGATCGGCGACACCGTCACGGTGACCGGCACCCTCCGCGAAGGGTTCGAACCACCCGTGGTGGAGGAGGCGGTGACAGGAGACGAGGAGGCCGGCTTCTACGACCAACACCTCGGGCAGCCCTACCTGGACGAAGCGCAGGTCGAGATCCTGGACTCCCCCGCCTCGTGACTCCCGCCCCCATCACCCGGCGGTGGAGCACGTGGGGTCCTCACCGGCTGCCCGCGGTGTCAGCCACCGCGCCCCTGCCACACCAGATGCAGGAGCAGACTCCGGGGTGGTGTCCTCGGCCGGTGTCAGCTCACGTGTTCTCCGCCCCAGGTGGGGTCCCGGCGTCTGCGGTGCGGGACCGTTGGGCCCACCACACCACCAGGGCCCCGGCCACGAGGGAACCTGCCATGCCGGCGAAGATGTCGATGACCGTGTCGGTGTAACCCACGATCATGCCCTCCGGGTTGAGCTGTTCGACCGCCCACTCGTAGTACTCCCACACCACCGCCGCCGTCGTCCCGGTGGTGCCCACCCACACGATCGGCGCCCACGAACGGGTCCGCACCGACGGGTCCCGGGCATCGGGCAACAGCCGGGCCTGGACCAGCAGGAAATAGCACACCGCCGCCAGACTGCCCGGGGTCAGAAAGTGCACCAGCGAATCCACCTCCCCCGGTGACCGATACCAATGCTGGACCGAACCCCACATCGCCACCAGGATCAGCACCGCGAAAGCCGCCGCGAACCCCACCGGCACTTTCGCCCGGCGGGCCAGGAGCATGATCCCGGCCACTACCGCGAACCGCAGCACCGCCTCCCAGCGTCCGGCCACCCCCATGGCCACCGCGCTGAGCCCCGCGGCAGCCACCGCGGCGAGGAAGATCCCCGAACTCACCCTGGTCCTCGTGGTCATGCTGCTCGCTCCTATCCGTGGTGTCATCCCGCTCGTGCCTTTGGGCCATTGGGGTGGTTCGCCCGTTCCCGGATAAGCCTGGGGCCCACCGTGCAGGAGGCCACTGTGAGCCCGCCGGGAAAGAGCTCACCGGTCCTCATACCAGGAGAACTCATGCCGGCCGTCCCGTTCCCGGGGGGATCACGAGCCGGTCACAGGTTCCGGTGCGGAACCCCGCAGGTTCCGCCATATGGGCTTTCAGCTTCCTCTGTATTGCGCTACAACCGCCGGGGAGGCCACGCAGAATCTCGCCTCATCCATTGTCGCCGCAGTGCCAGGCGCCCACGGTGGAAGAACGGGGCCTCGAACCACTCCACGGACAAACCCCGAGACCCGCCCGCTGACTTCAGGAGGATTCCCGTGATCACCCACTATCGACACACCACTCGCACGGCAGTCGCGGCCCTGATCACCGCCGCCGGCCTCGGTCTGACCGGGTGCGGCACCGAGGGACCCGAAACCGGCACCGACGTAGAAGACGTCACCGAAGGCGAAGTCCTGGAGTCCTCCCCTGCCCCGGAAAACAACCCCACCGCCGGGGACACCTTCATCGGCAACTACGACCAGGACTTCTACGACGAGCGGGAAACCTATGCGGGTCAAGAGGTGACACTGTCCGCGGAGGTCAACGACGTCCTCGACGACGACGCCTTCGTGATCGCCGGCACCGCCGAGACCACCGTGGACCCATTGCTGGTGCTCTACAACATGGATCAGATCGACATCGAAGAAGGCCAGGTCGTGGAGGTCACCGGCACGGTTCGGGAAGCCTTCGACCTGCCCACCATCGAGGATGAGACCCAGAAGGACCTCGAGGACGACCTCTACCAGGACTATGACCAACAGCCCTACCTCGAAGCCACAGACGTGCAACTGATCCCAGAGGAGTAGGTCCCCGACAGTCCCCACCGCGGACCCCAGGCCCACTACGACGCAAGGGGCGTCAATGCCGGTGGCGGAGGCCGAGAACACGCGGCCGCCTGTCAGCACAAAGAAGCACCCCAGAGGGTTGTCCGGGCGTGCTGGTGCAGCCTGGTGAGTCGGGGCTAGTGAGAAATCGGAGGGAGTACCTGATGGGACTCACAGACAAGATCAGGGCCGCCGTGGACCAGACCGCCGGGTCGGCTAAGGCGAAGATCGGCGCTGTCACCCATGATCCCGCCCTGCAGGCCGAAGGGCACGCACAGAACGCCGTGGGTCATGCCAAACAGTCCGACAGCGACTCCGGGAACCTCGAGGAGAGGGCCCGAGAAATCGCCGACCGACCCGGGTAAACCGGCACGGGCATCCAATCCCGGCCTACGTAATGCAGGAAGAGGTGCAGCCCACGATGCCCGCTCGGAGGCACTTACCAGAACGAAGAGTGCTGAAAAGAGGACCCACGATGCCTACCCGTACCGCTCGACCCGCTCACCGCTCCGCGGTCCAAACCGCGGCCCTGGCCTATGGGACTGTCTTCCTGCTCATCGGAATCGCCGGATTCATTCCGGGGATCACCACCGACTACGACACCATGCGCTTCATCGGCCATCACTCCCAAGCCATGCTGCTGGGCGTTTTCCAAGTCTCCGTCCTGCACAACGTTGTCCACCTGCTCTACGGCGGCATCGGGATGGTCCTGACCGGTTCCGCCACCAGCGCCCGGCACTACCTGCTGTGGGGCGGGGTGGTCTACCTGGGGCTGTGGATTTACGGGCTGCTCAGCGGCCAGGACTCAGCGGCCAACTTCGTACCGTTGAACCCCGCCGATGACTGGTTGCACCTGGTCCTGGGCGTCACCATGGTCGGCCTGTCCTTCCTGCCACGCGCCCCCCACCGGACCGCCACCGGACCGACCCACTGACCACCGGGGTCGACACAAATCAGCCGCTGCCTGCTGATACCGACCCATACCAAGACCGTGGCCACCCAGCTGCACCAGCACCAGGTGCACCATCTCGTCCCCGCCCGATCCCCAGCGACCCGGATCGGTCCGACACCAGGGTGCCTGGATGTACCGCTTGATGTGCTCAGGCTGCCGCTGTGGGCAGTTCACGAATCCGCCGCAAAGTGGCCCTCGACATTCCTAAGCCGCGTGCGCCCCCGGGGCCCGCTCCCCGAACTCAAACAGCCGCACCGCAGAACGGATCGGGGAGTCGGGCGTCGTCCGCCGAGGTCCTTGCCGGCGGCCCTTCGCTTGGCGACCGAGTCGGTGATGTGTTCGCGCTTGATCTCCAGCTCCATCTGCGCCAGGGCGGTCATCACAGTGAACATCATCGGCCTCATCGGGGTGACGGTGTCCACGTCTCTCCCACCAACCTTCAGCACCCGCCATCCGGCACTCAGGTCCGCAATGCCTCGGCGAAAGCGGGCATGTCCTGCGTCGATCAGCCCAAAACATCCGCGCCCTGCGGCCGCGTCGGAGCTTCCCAGCTGCTGCGATACCTGCTGCTGGGCGAGGGCGACACCGCCCCCGTGGTCCGGAAAATCCTCCGCGAGCACGAACCTGACCCCCGCCGACGCCCCGGTGTGCACGTCGGCTAGATCATCAGAGGGAGGAGCGCTGGTGTGTTCGGGGAGAGCACCACGATTCCACCAGTGGAGCGGACTGGTGATACCGGGCGGGACTGCCCCGGGTTTCCTTGACAGGGGTAACCAAGCCATGGGGCAGGTCAGAGAGTCAATGGAAGTCGGGGCAGTCCCGGGCTGTCCCACTGGTAGGTGGTATTCAGGCCACGGTGGTGCCCACGGGCAGGGCTCCGGGATCAGTGGCTGTGCCGGTCCCACCGCCGATAGCCAGTTGGCGCAGCGCCATCGTCAGCGGTGACCCGCCATAGACCACCACCAAGATTGTGCCGGCGGCTAGCAGCGCCCCACCCTTGATCACGCCCGACCCTGATTACCGCGATGTTGGTCTCCTAGCTCACCGGGCACGGAAGGGCTTCATCAGGGTCTCGGCGGCGTAGTCGCGGGGTTGGGCACGGCGGGGGCGCAGGAGTACTGTCGGAGCTCACCGCTCGGCTGCAATTTGGGGAGACAACGGGTTTTCAAGCCTGGTTTCTGGCAACACGGCGAAGAACTCTCGTGGCTGGTAAATCCAGCATTTCCCGTGAGACTCCAGGAGGTTCTTCCGATGGCCATCTACGAGTACACCGCTGAGGAACGCCGTCCGGTCCCCGCCCCGCAGGTGGTGCCCCGGTCCAAGGGGCGGATGGTCGTCAACTGGATCACGTCCACCGACCACAAGACGATCGGGTACATGTACCTGATCTCCTCCTTCGCCTTCTTCTGCATCGCCGGCGTCATGGCGCTGCTGATCCGCGCCGAGCTCTTCGAGCCGGGCATGCAGATCCTGGAGACCAAGGAGCAGTACAACCAGCTGTTCACCATGCACGGCACGCTGATGCTACTGATGTTCGGCACCCCGCTGTTCGTCGGCTTCGCCAACGTCATCGTCCCGCTGCAGATCGGCGCACCCGACGTCGCGTTCCCGCGGCTCAACGCCCTGGCGTTCTGGTTCTTCCTGTTCGGCTCGCTGATCGCGACCGCCGGGTTCCTCACCCCGCAGGGCGCGGCCTCCTTCGGCTGGTTCGCGTACACGCCGTTGAGCAACTCCTCGTTCTCGCCCGGGGCCGGTGGGGACCTCTGGGTCTTCGGCCTCGCCCTGTCCGGCTTCGGCACGATCATGGGCGGGGTGAACTTCATCACCACGATCATCGCGATGCGCGCCCCCGGCATGACCGTGTGGCGGATGGGCCTGTTCACCTGGACCACGCTCATCACCTCGCTGCTCGTGATCATGGTGTTCCCGCCGCTGGCGGCCGCGCTGTTCGCACTCGGCATGGACCGGACCCTGGGCGGGCACATCTTCGACCCGGCCAACGGCGGGGCGGTGCTGTGGCAGCACCTCTTCTGGTTCTTCGGCCACCCCGAGGTGTACGTGCTCGCGCTGCCGTTCTTCGGCATCGTCTCCGAGATCATCCCGGTGTTCTCCCGCAAGCCGCTGTTCGGCTACAAGGGCCTCGTGTTCGCGACCATCGCGATCGCCGCCCTGTCGGTGACCGTGTGGGCACACCACATGTACGTCACCGGGGCCGTGATGCTGTCCTTCTTCGCGTTCATGACCATGATGATCGCCGTGCCCACCGGCGTGAAGTTCTTCAACTGGATCGGCACCATGTGGCAGGGCTCGATCACCTTCGAGACCCCCATGCTGTGGGTGTTGGGCTTCATGTTCACGTTCCTGTTCGGCGGCCTGACCGGCGTCATCCTGGCCACCCCGCCGCTGGACTTCCACGTCTCCGACTCCTACTTCGTGGTCGCCCACTTCCACTACGTGGTCTTCGGGACAGTCGTGTTCTCCATGTTCGCCGGGTTCTACTTCTGGTGGCCCAAGTTCACCGGCAAGATGCTCAACGAGCGGATCGGCAAGATCCACTTCTGGCTGCTGTTCCTCGGCTTCCACATGACCTTCCTGATCCAGCACTGGCTGGGCGTGGACGGCATGCCGCGCCGCTACGCGGACTACCTGCCGGAGGACAACTTCATGTGGATGAACCAGATCTCCACGGTGGGCGCGATGCTTCTAGGGGCCTCGATGATCCCGTTCCTCTACAACGTCTGGACGACCGCCCGGCACGGGGAGAAGGTGGAGGTCGACGACCCCTGGGGCTTCGGCGGATCGCTGGAGTGGGCGACGTCCTGCCCGCCGCCGCGGCACAACTTCACCTCGCTGCCGCGCATCCGCTCCGAGCGGCCGGCGCTGGACCTGCACCACCCGGAGCTGGCCGCGGAGTCCCCGCAGCAGTCCCCGGTCGACGACGCCGCCATCGCCACCCGGGATACCTGAGACCCGGTCCTGGGTTCCGGCGATCGGAGGAGGGCGGGTCTACTGCTCGGCCGGGTGGGCCGGTTCCTCCCCGGGAGCTGCTTCAACATGTTCAGGGCCGGCGGCGGCGTCTTTGACGGCGTGGCCGCCGAACTGATTGCGCATCGCCGCGATCATCTTCATCGCCGGGGCCTCGTCCTGGCGGGAGGCGAAGCGGGCGAACAAGGCGTTGGAGATGGCCGGGACCGGCACGGCCAGGTCCAGGGCGGCCTCCACCGTCCACCGGCCCTCCCCGGAGTCCTCGGCGTAGCCGGCCAGCCGGTCCAGGTGCTCGTCCTCGTTGAGGGCGTTGACCGCCAGGTCCAGCAGCCAGGACTTGATCACCGAGCCCTCGCGCCAGGAGTTGAAAGTCTCGCGCACCGAGGTGACGTGGCCGGCGGCCTCGAGCAGCTCCCAGCCCTCGGCGTAGGCCTGCATGATCGCGTACTCGATGCCGTTGTGGACCATCTTCGCGAAGTGACCCGCACCGTGGTCCCCGGCGTGCACGAAACCGAACTCCCCGGCGGGTTTCAGGGAGTCGAAGATCGGCTGGACCTTCGCCACGGTCGTCTCCTCCCCGCCGACCATCAGGGCGTAGCCCTGGGTGATGCCCCACACGCCCCCGGAGACCCCGCAGTCGAGGTACTCGATGCCCTTCTCGGCCAGCTTCCGCGCCCGGGGGGCGTCGTGGACCCACCGGGAGTTCCCGCCGTCGATGATCACATCGCCTTCCCCCAGCAGCCCGGCCAGTTCCTCGATCACCGGATCCACCACCCGGTCCGGGACCATCACCCACACGACCTGGGGTTCGCGGTCGATCCGGGCCACCATCGCGGTCAGGTCCTCGACGTCGGAGAGCTCCGGGTTGGTGTCGTAGCCGATGATGGTGTGCCCGGCCTCGCGCAGGCGTTCACGCATGTTCCCGCCCATCTTGCCCAGCCCTACCAGTCCCATCTGCATGGTGGCCCCCATTCCTTCGTCCAGCCGGCTGCTGTTGGTCATGTGCTGCTTCACGCCCGGTAGTGCGTCCGGGATCACCCATCTCGGTCCGCCGGGTAACCCTTCGTGCCCCATCATGGCGCGGTGGGGATGGTGAGCAACAGGGCGGACCTGGACCTCTCATCCGCCCCGGGCACACGCCGGCCTCCAGGGCGGTTGGGGCGCCGGTGATCAGCAGGTCAGCGCCGCAGCAAATCGGCCAGGACTGCGGCTTCACTGATCTGCGGAGTCTTGGTGGCCGTGATCAGTGTCAGCGGCCCGTGCTCGGCCAGCTCGCGCAGACGCTTGAGGGCTTTAGCGCGTTCGGGGTCGCGGAGCTCGGCGTGGTAGCGGCGGGTGAACTCCTCGAAACGCTCGGGGTCGTGGTCGTACCACTTCCGGAGCGCGGTCGAGGGTGCGACGCTCTTGCACCACTCGTCCAGATCGGCCTTTTCCTTGCTCAGTCCGCGGGGCCACAGCCGGTCGACCAGCACGCGGGTGCCGTCCCCCGGGGCGGGCTCCTCGTAGGCCCGGCGGACCTGTACCGCATACTTGTTCGCCATCATCTCCTCACCTTCCCGCGAGCCGTCCCGGCCCTGGTGCAACTTTGTGTTTCCAGGGAGCCCCGGAACGCAGCTGCAGCGTGGTCTCAGGGCTACCAGGTCTGTGGTCCGGAGGAGCCGGCAGGGTACTCCTCCAGGGGCACCTGCCCAGACTGCCAGGCGGCCCGGATCTGGTCGACGACCCGCCAGGCGTGCTCAGCGGCCTCCCCGGACAGGGACAGTGAAGGATCTCGGTCCAGGATTCCGTGCAGCACCTCCCCATAGGGGTTCAACCGGCCGGCGCCGAAGTCGGCGCTGAGCCGGCCGCGGTCCAGGACGAAGGGGTCACCGGGGCCGTTGACGTTGAGCTCCAGCACCATCGCGTCCGGCCCGAGACAGACGCGCAGCACCGTCGGCTCAAGATGCCCGTCCAAACCTGCAGGCAGGTGCGGGACCTCTCGGAAGGTGATGGCGATCTCCCGCCGGGCGGCTTCCAGGGCCTTGCCCGAGCGCAGCACGAACGGCACCCCGGACCACCGCCAGGTGGTCGACTCCAGGGTGACCTCGGCCAGGGTCTCGGTGTCCCGGTCAGGGTCCACCCCGTGCTCATCGGTGTAGGAGGGAAGTCGGCGGTCTCCGATGGTGCCGGCGGTGTAGCGGGCGCGCCGGCCGGCCGTTACCGGGTCGCCGCCGAAAGGACGCACGGCGCGCAGGGCCTCGGTCTTGGCCGCGCGCAGATCGGTGGCGTGCACGGACTGCGGGGCGTCCATGGTGGTCAGGGCCATGACCTGCAGCAGGTGGGACTGGATCATGTCGATCATCGCCCCGGCCCGGTCGTAGTAGCCGGCACGGTTCTCCAGGCCCAGCTGCTCGTCGTAGACGATCTCGACCTTCGCGACGTGATCGCGGTTGAGCAATGGTTCGAACAGGTAGTTGGCGAAGCGCAGCCCCAGGATGTTGAGCACCGTGGACTTGCCCAGGAAGTGGTCCACCCGAAAGACCTGATCCTCCTCCACCAGGGAGGCCAGCCGCCGGTTCAGCGCCGCGGCACTGGCACGGTCCACCCCGAAGGGCTTCTCCAGGGCCAGGACGGTGCCCGCCGGCAGATCGACCTGGTGTAGGGCCTCGATGGCTTGGGCCGTCACCGCCGGCGGCAGCGCGAAGTACAGGGCCGGGATGCCCGCGGCTGAGGCCAGCACCTGCTGAAGGTCCTCGGCCGATGACGCGTCGGTGACCAGGTACTCGGCGTGGGCCAGGACATGGTCCACCGCCGGGCCCGTGGCATCGACGGATCCGAAGGCCGCCCGGACGGTCTCGGCCCACTGCTGGGCCTCAAGCGGGGCGAGGTCGGCGCCGATCAGGTGGAGACGCCGCTGAGGCTGCTCGGTGAGCAACCGCCCCAGCCCTGGCAGCAGCAGCCGGGAGGTGAGGTCCCCGGTGGCGCCCAGGATCACCAGGGTTCCGACGGCCTCCCCGCGATCTTCCGGTTCTCTCGGGGTTCCTGCGCTGGTGTTCTCCATACCTGCACGCTACGCCGCCTGAGTGTGGGTGTCTGTGGGCCCGGCTGATTGAATGGCCCCATGGATCGCCCCTCCACTGCACCTGCTTCCACGCCGTTGGCGGACTACGCGCTGCTGTCGGATCTGCACACCGGCCCGCTGGTCTCGCGCGAGGGCAGCATCGACTGGTTGTGCTTTCCCCGCTTCGACTCCCCCTCGGTTTTCGCCGCCCTGCTCGGGGGCCCGGAGGACGGACGGTGGAAGGTCTCGGCGGTGGACGGGCGGGTGCTCTCCCGCCGCTACCGGCCGCGCACCTTCGTGCTGAAGACCACCTGGTCCACCCCTACCGGCACCCTCGTGGTGACCGACTTCATGCCCCCGGGCAGCCACCGGGCCGATCTCATCCGGCGGGTCGAGTGCACCGACGGGCAGGTGGAGGTCGAACACGACCTGCGGATCCGCTTCGACTACAACCGCGCCAAGCCCTGGACCCGCCGGGTGGACATCGATGGCGCCGGAACCTGCGGGCTGCTCTCGGTGGCCGGCCCGGACGGGTTGCTGCTGACCGGCCCGCTGCTGCACCCCCACGAGGCCCAGCAGAAGGAGCCGCAGGCCGGGATGGAGCAGCGCCACGAGGCCTCCGAGCACGGTCACTCCGACGACTACCAGGGTGCGGTCTCGGATCGGCTCACCGGTGTGTTCCCGCTCCGGGCTGGGCAGTCCCTGGACTGGGTGCTCACCTGGCACCCGTCCCACGTGGACCCACCCACCCCCGAAGACCCCGGGGAGGCCCTGGAGCGTACCGTGGCGTACTGGGAACAGTGGTCGGCGCAGGTCAACGTGCACGACGACCACGACCGGGCTGTGCTGCGTTCGTTGATGGTGCTGCGGGCGCTGACCAACAGCGATACCGGCGGCATCGTGGCCGCCCCCACCACCTCCCTGCCCGAGGACTTCGGCGGGGTACGCAACTGGGACTACCGCTACACCTGGCTGCGCGATGCGGCTCTGACCATCGAAACCCTTATCGCCCACCACTTCACCGACGGCGCCCTGCACTGGCGCAACTGGCTGCTGCGGGCCGTGGCCGGGGACCCGGAAGACATCCAGATCATGTACGGGGTCGCCGGGGAACGCCAGCTGCCCGAGGCCGAACTGGGCCACCTGGCCGGCTATGAGGGCTCCACCCCGGTGCGGATCGGCAACGGGGCCGCCGGCCAGTATCAGGCCGACGTGGTGGGTGAGGTCATGCTGGCCCTGGCTTCCCTGCGCGAGGCCGGGATCGCCGAGGACGAGTACTCCTGGGGACTGCAGAAGAACCTGCTGCGCTTCGTCGAGGACAACTACGACCGCACCGGTCATGGCATCTGGGAGATGCGTGGGGAACCGGCGTACTTCGTCCATGGGAGGGCCATGATGTGGGCCGCCTTCGACCAAGGCATCCGCGCTGTCGAGCGGCACGGCCTGGACGGACCCCTCGATCGCTGGCGCCACCTGCGAGACCGGTTGCAGGAAGAGGTCCTGGAGCACGGCTTCGACAAGGACCTGAACACCTTCACCCAGACCTACGGAGGCACCGAGGTCGATGCCTCCCTGCTCCAGCTGCCGCACACCGGGTTCATCGCCTACGACGATCCCCGGATGCTGGGCACGGTGGCCCGCATCGAACAGGACCTGCGGGGAGCCCATGGGCTGGTGCACCGGTACCGGACCACCTCGGGGCTGGACGGACTGGAGGGAGATGAGTACCCGTTCCTGATCTGCACGTTCTGGCTCGTGGAGCAGTACGCCCGCAGCGGGAGGGTGGGCGATGCCGAGCAGCTGCTGGAGCAACTCACCGGCTACGCCAACGATCTGGGGCTCTACGCCGAGGAGTACGACCCCGACAGCGGACGGCTGGCCGGGAACTTCCCGCAGGCCTTCAGCCACCTCGGCTTCATCCGCGCGGTGGACGCCGTCGCCGAGGCCACCGCACGGACCTGAACCAGGACCGTTCCCGCAAGACCCACGGTCGGGCGCTCCGGTGTCTGGCCCGGGGTATTCAGCGCATGCGGTCCTCGAGTTTTTTGGCCACGACCACGTCGGTGGAGGAGTGGGCGATGATCGAGATCACGATGACCAGGGCGACCAGGTGGAAGAGGTGATCGGCCTGGTCGATCCCGGACTCCAGCACGATCAGACCGTAGACCACCGAGGCGAATCCTTTGGGGCCGAACCACATCGCGGCCACCTGTTGCCCGGCGGGGAGGTCGCTGCCGAGGAAGGACAGGTACAGGGCCACCGGGCGGGCGAGCACCAGGGCCAGCACGGCGAACACCCACCCGGTGAACTGGATCTCCTGGAAAAGGAAGCTGGGGGTCATGAGCGCCCCGAACACCAGGATCGCGGCGAGTTTGAGCAACTCGGTGACCAGCTCGCCGAACTGCTCGAACTCTTCCCGGAACTCAGGGCGGTAGTTCACCACGGTGATGCCGGCCGAGAACGCGGCCAGAAAGAGGTTGGCGTGCGTGGTGGTGGCCACTGCCAGCACCAGCAGCCCGATGGACACCGTCAGCAACGGCTGCAGCTTCTCGTGGGCCTTGAGGAACGGGACCCGTTCCAGGGTCAGCACGGTCAAGGGGATGAGCACGCCCACAACGATGCCCAGCCCGATCTCCTCGGCCAGTTGCCAGCCGTGGGCGTCGGTGCCGCCGGCGGCGGCCAACAGCACCAGCACGATGGGCAGGGCCAGCCCGTCGTTGACCCCGGATTCCACGTTGAGCAGGTGGCGCAGCCGCCCGGGGACCTCCTCGCGCCCGACAATGGCCGAGGCGAACACCGGGTCGGTCGGGGCGAGCACGGCTCCGAGCAGGAAGGACTCCAACCACGGCAACCCGACGACGTAGTGGGCAAGCACCGCGGTGGCCGCCAGGGTCAGCGGCAGCCCCAGCAGCAACGCCCGCCCGGGTAGCTGCCAGGCGGAGCGCAATTGGGGCAGACCCACGCGCATGCCGTCGGTGAACAGCACCGAGAACAGCGCCAGCTCGGCCAGGGTCTCCACCAGAGGGTGCCCGGAGCGGATGTCGAGGACCCCGAGCACCCCTTCACCGAGGACGAAGCCGGCCAGCAGGAACAGCACCGCGGTGGAGATGATGGTGCGGCTGGCGCGTTCGGAGATCAGCACCCCGATCAGCAGCACCACGGCGAAACTCAGCAGCAGGGGTGAGGACATGGGCTCTCCTGACTCCGGTGGGCCTGCACACCGTATCCGTGGTGCTGTGCCCGCCCGGAGCCGGGTGTGCAGGGACGGGTGGGCCCCGGCTGTACCGGACCCGGCCCGCCAGGGGCTGCGGCACCGGCCCGGCACAGCCGGGGATGCTACTGGGCGACGATGAGGGCCTGGGGGGCGGCCTGCTTCATCCTCGTGGACAGCCAGCCCAGTTGCACCTGGGTCTCGCTCTCGCAGCGCTCCACCACGTCGATGAGTTCCTTGTCCCGCAGCCCCTGGGCGGCCTGCTTCACCGCCGTCCAGGTGATATCGACGAGACTGGCCAACAGGTAGAGATCCTGCAGGTCCCGCAGCAGCCCCACCGGCCCGGAGCGGGTCTCGGACAGGCCATCGGCGTGCAGGCGCTCTGGCTCATCGTCCTCCTCTGCCTCGCCGTAGCGGTCCACGATCGGGGCCAGGGCCTGGACGTGGGCCTCACACTGGTCGGCCAACGACTGGCACAGGTAGTACACATCGGGCTCGGCGCCGTGGCCCTCGGCGACCTGCTGGAAGGACGCGGCCAGGGTCTGTTCGGACTTGTGCAGCAAGCCCAGGTAGACGGGGAATTTCATGCCCTCTCCTCCTTCGTGGCCACCGCCGGGGGATCGGTCGGGGCGATCGTTTCCTGGACCTGGGCCGCGGCACCACCAACCGTCACCGGGACCCGGCCACCGCGGGCAGGGCGTGAGGCGGTGGTGGTCGGGGCCGGGGCGGGACCGGTCGACTCGGCGATCTTGGTCAGGCGCACGGCGGCGACCTTGTACACCGGTTGCTTGGAGACCGGGTCCCACTCGGTCAGCGTCAGCTCGTTGGCCGCCCGGTACCGCTGTCGCGGGTTGCCGCCGCTGGGGTCGGCGGTGTCCCAGTACCCGTAGTGGAAGGGCGCGAACACCGTGCCGGTGCGCACGTCACCGACCCGCACCGGGGCCTCGAGGTGCCCCCGCGGGGACTCCACCCGGACGACGTCGCCCTCGACCAGGCCCAGTTCCGCCGCGTCGGCCACCGAGATCTCCACCCACGCATCCGGGGCCGCCTGGTGCAGCTGCGGCGCCCGGTCGGTCTTGGTGCGGGTGTGGAAGTGGTAGACGGTCCGCCCGGTGCTGAACCGGAACGGGTACTCCTCGCGTGGGGTTTCATGCGAACCCTGGTAGGGGGCGGTCTTGAAGATCGCCCGCCCGCCCGGGGCCATCGCCCGGTAGGCCTGTTCGCCCACCGTGGCGCCGGTGGCCAGGTCGTGGCCGTAGGTTTCGCTGTAGTTCGGGTCGGTGGAGAACACCCCGTCGCGGTAGAGCCGCACCGTCCCGTCCGGGTGGTCCTCGTTGACCGGCCAGGGGATGCCGCTGCCCCCGCGCAGCCGGTCATAGCTGATGCCGGTGTAGTCGCACGGACGCCCCCGGGTGCATTCCCGCCAGGCGTTGAACCCGTCCTCCGGCCCGGACCAGTCCAACAGCGGGGCCCCGGAACGGGTGCGGAAATCCATGCGTCTCGAGTAGTCCAGGAAGATGTCCAGATCACTGCGGGCCTCACCCGGCGGGTCCACGGCCTTCTCGGACAGGTGCACGGTGCGGTTGACGTTGGTGAACGTGCCGGTCTTCTCACCCCAGGCCGCCGCCGGCAGCACCACGTCGGCGTAGCGGGCCGTCTCGGTCAGGTACATGTCCTGGACCACCAGGAACAACCCCTCCCGGTCCAAGATCTCCCGGATCCGGGGCAGCTGGGGCAGGGACACCGCCGGGTTGGTCGCCGAGACCCACAGGAACTCGATGGAGCCCTGCTCGACATAGCGGAAGATCTGCATCGCATGGGTCGGCGGAGCCCAATGGGGGATCACCAGCGGGTCCACGTCCCACAGCTCCGCCAGCTGCTGGATGTGCGCGGAGTTCTCCCAGTTGCGGAACCCCGGCAGGTCCCCGTCCGCGCCGGTCTCCCGGGTGTTCTGGGCGGTGGGCTGACCATTCATCTGCAGGATCCCGCACCCCGGCTTACCCAGCAGCCCCCGCAGCAGGTGGAGGTTGTTGACCTGGCACGAGGACGCCGTGGCCTGGGAGGACTGGTAGAAACCCTGCAGCACGGTCGACAGCACCCGCTCGGAGGTCCCGAAGATCCGGGCCGCCTCGACGACGTCCGCCGCGGCCACACCGCACTCCTCGGCCACGGCCTCCGGCGTCCAGGGCTCGATCTGCTCGGCCAGGTCCTCAAAACGCAACGTGTGCGCGGCGATGTAGTCCTCATCGATCCACCCGTTGCGGACCACCTCACGGATCAACCCGTGCATCAGCGCCAGGTTCGTGCCCGGCCGCACCGCCAGGTGCACGTCGGCGTGCCGGGCCACCTCCGTCTTGCGCGGGTCCACACACACCACCTTCGGGCGGTCCGGGCCGGCCAACCGATCCAGCACCCGCATCCACAGCACCGTCTGGGTCTCGGCCATGTTGTGCCCGAACAGGAACATCGCGTCGCACTCGTCGATGTCCACGTAGCTGCCCGGCTGCCCGTCCGAGCCGAAGGACTCCTTCATCGCCGCCCCAGAAGTAGCGGTGCACAACCGGGTGTTGCCGTCCATGTGCGGGGTCCCCAGCCCCGCCTTGCCCAGGATCCCCAGCGCGTAGTACTCCTCCAGGAACAGCTGCCCCGAGGTGTAGAACCCGTGGGTCAACGGCCCCTTCTCCTGCAGCAGCGCCTGGCTGCGGGAGACGATCCGCTCCATGGCCGTGTCCCGGTCCGTTTCCACCAGCTCCCCGTTCTCGCGGACCAGGGGACGGGTGAGGCGGTCCTCATTGCTCACCCCCTGCCAGGAGGCGAACAGGCCTTTCGGCCCGAGCCGGCCGTGATTGACGATGTCCACCGCCCGGCCACGGACCCCGACCATGGCCCCGTCCTTGACCGCGATGTCGACCCCGCAGCCGTTGCTGCACAACACGCACGCCGACTGCACCCACCGGTTCACGTCCTCCTCGGCCAGCCCCTCGGCCAGGACCTGATCCACCCGCACCGGCCACCGCTGCCCACGGGCGAACGGAGTCCTGGACCCCCACACATCTGCTATTCGATCCACCATGGCCGTACCTCTCATCAAAGCGCCGGAATCCTGCATCGAATGACAGAAGCGGCCCTCGACGTGCCGCCCCTCACACCCGTGACGCTAACGCTCCTCCCCTTGGGAAGAAACCCACCGGAGGCCTCACCACGGAACCTCCCCTGCCTCACCCCCACAGAAATCCCCCCACCATGCCCGGCGCGGCACCCCAGAAATTAGCTCGGGCTCATCCGCCCGAAAAGGGCGGCAGAACATCGAATACCGCCCGGCCGGCATTTAAGCCTCGAAGTCAAGGCCAGCCACACTGTCGAACAGGACGCTGGATCGGACCAACACCTGACCCAGCGACAACTGCCCCGGCACGGACCTTCGGCGGCGCGGGAGCGGACGGAGACGATCGAGCAGTCCAAGCCCTGGAATTTCACCCGTCGGGATGTTCGTCAAGACCGAATAGGTATGCCCATCGTCTGGGAGCGATCACGTGCCGCAACAGGAGGTAGACCGCGGCCAGGGCGACGACAACGACCAGCGTCAGGCTGAACGTCAACAAAGCGCTGACCTCGTGCGGCCGGTAGGCGAACACGACACTGGTACTGACCGCCGGCGGGTGAATGATCCGCAAACCGGCCAGGGCGGCAACGGTAACTGTGATCGCCACGGCCGGGGCCAAGGTGCCACCAGGAATGAACTTGTCGGAGAGGAACCCCACCCCGGCCGCGATCAGGTGTCCTCCTACCACGGGCACGAAGCGGTTCATCCGATGCAGCGGCTGGTAGTACAGCAGAAACGTTGAAGCGGCCAGGGAGGTGACGAGCACCGCCTGACGGGCGATCTGCTCGACGACGACAATCATCAGCACCACGGTGATCACCGTGGCCGCACCCACCATGGCGACACGTTTCCAGTCCGCCTCCGGGTCGCTGCGCCGCATGCGCTCGGGTGGTTCCATCCTGACTGCCTCCGTTCGATCGACCCGTTGCACCAACCCCCACCGCAGCACAGTTCGCCGCTAAACCGTTATATGTAAAGCGGGATCGTGTCGTCATTGCCATGAGCTGTGCCCCACCCAGCTAGAAGGGCCGCGGGGTGGGCTCTTGTGCGGCAGGGCGGTACCGTGTTGGGATGAGACATCCTGCCCGGGAGGAGGAGCACCATGGCCACCACCCCACGGACGCCTCACGCGAGGGCACTGGTCACGGCAGCGCTGATGGGCGCGGCGGGAATGCTGTCCGGGTGCGCCGAGACGGAGCAACCCGCCCCGGGTGCTGACACCGGAATCGGGCAGGTAGCGACGCCGTCCGAGGAGACCCGTGGAGTTACTCGGACGCCCGACTCGGGGCGGGCCACCGGCACCTCGAGCTCTGATCTGGGGCCCTACACCACGCATGTGCGGGAGGGCTTGGCCGCCCATGCCGGCCAGCAGGTGAGATTGACCGGGGAGGTCGCCGATCTGATTCCCTCCCGCTCCGCTCTGGTGCTCACCGACCCGCAGGACCCGGAGGTGGACCCGTTGCTGGTCACCGCCCGATACACCTTCACCGAGGCCGAGGAAGGCACGGTCGTGGAGGTCACCGGCACCGTGCGGGAGGACTTCACCGCCCCGGTCGTGGAGGAAGCCGTGGAGGGTGATGAAGAGGCCGGCTTTTACGACCGTCACCTTGGAGAGCCTTATCTGGACGAGGCCGAGATGAGGGCTACCGAACCGGCCGGTTAGTGACCGGGCGGCGGGGAGCCGGCACGGCGCCGAGGCCGGCCACAGGCGCTGTCTGGCCCGGGTGAGCTTCTGCGGTCCGCCGTGGTGGTCAAGCGGGGTGCAGTTCGATGGTCAGCAGCTGGGGCGGGGCGTTGATCCGCACCGGGGCCAGGCTGAAGCCGATCCCGCAGGTCACGAACATCTCGTTGCCCTCAGCCCCGTAGTCGGGTGGGGCGAAGCCGTCGGCGACGAGTTCCTCCTCCTCGGTCAGCCCCAGATAGGACCACCGGGACAGCAGCGGCACCGCGATCTGGCCGCAGTGGGTGTGCCCGGCCACCGCCATCGGGGCCGCACCGGCGGGCACCTCGGGGAAGCTAGTGGGATTGTGCATCATCACCAGCCGCGGCGCGTCCTTGGGCACCTCAGCGAAGGCCGCCGAGGGGTCGGCCTCCCCGACGGCGGAGGGACCTATCCCGACCACGAACAGCCCTGGGCCAGGGGCGGTGCCGGGCACCGCGACGGCCTCGTTGGCCAGCACCTCGATCCCGTGCTCGTCGAAGGCCACCGTGAGCTCTTCCACAGCCCCGAGGCCGTAGTCGTGGTTGCCCATCACCGCGTACACCGGGATGCCGGCTGCGGTGAGCGGCTCGAGCAGCCGGCTCCCGTGCTGGATCCGTTCCTGGAGGCTGGTCTCGCTCTGGTAGAGGAAGTCCCCGGGCAGCAGCACCGCCGCCGGGTCGGCGGCCACGGTAGTCTCCACCACGCGTTCGATCATTGCGGTGTTGTCCCACCACATGCCCACCTGCAGGTCGGAGAACACCATCACCTCAGCGTCCTCCCAGCCGGCGCCGAGTCCTGGAATGCGGGCCTGGATGGGCTCCTCGTCGAGGATCAACCGCGGCTCGATCGCGACCCCGTAGGTGCCCACGAGCAGCCCGGCCACGGCTGCCCCCACCAGCGATCCAGTGAGGCGGCGGCGCCAACGACCGCGCCGATGTTCTCGGCGGCCAGGAGACCTCCGGTCGTTCCCAGCGGCTGAGGAGTTCATCGTGGCCCTTTCATCGACATTTTTGATCAGCGCGCGGCGGACCCTGCGCTGAAGCCCCCACACGGTGGGGGCCCGACCCTGCCGATGCACTGTGCTGAGCGCAGGCATCACGCCACCGAAGGTTTCAGCGTCTGCGGGCTCCCGGGCCCCGTCATGGCTGCAGATGTGGTGGAAACAGATCCGACCCGCGCCGTCGCACACTACCCCGCCCTCGAGCCCCGTCCGGTGACCAGCTGCGGTGGTTAAGGTGGGACGACACCGGTCGAGGACAGGCCACCTTGCACACCCCGCCACTGGAGCACCGAGGAGCACGCTATGACCCACCGCACCCTGATTCCCCGCACCGTGTCCCTATCCGCGGCCGGTCTGGCCGGGGCGCTACTGCTGACCGGTTGCCAAGACAAGACCAAACTGACCCAGCTGGACCAGTCCGAGGTGTCCACCGAGGAACTAGTGGGCCGGGAAATGACCCTGGTCAATGAGGTGAAGGGCATCTACGGCGAGGAGTTCCTCACCATGGGCGATGAGCAGACGGTGGTGTACGTCACCGAAATGCCGGCCGACCTGCGCCCCGGCGACGAGATCGAGGCCACCGGCACCGTGGCCGCCGGTGACCTGTTCAGCGATCCCGGAGACCGGGACCAACTGTTCCTGCTCACCGACGAGGAGACCGCCAACTACCTCGTCAACCGCGGCCCCGAGCCCTACCTCACCGAGGCCACCGTCACCATCGTCGACTAACACCCGGGGCCCCTCGAGGCCACCCGGATCACCCGACCAGCCCCCGCGCACCAGGAGTGCACGGGGGCTGCGTGACGGCACTACGGGGCAGGGGCTACTCGGCGGGCAGTTCCTCGACCTGGTCGGCGATCACGGCCAGGTCCAGATCACGCTCGACGAGGTAGTCCATCTCGTCGCCGTCGAAGTCCCAGTCCCACTCGGACTCGATGTCAGTCTGCACGATCTGACGCACCGTGCCGGTGACCTGAACCCTGTCCCCGTCCTGGATGTCCTGAGCGGCCGCATCCACGCCCACCACCGGGGTGTCGTCCTCACCGACGGTGAACAGGTTCGGGCCCACGATCTCGGTGACCTCGCTCTGCATCGTGACCGTCTCGCTGAGGATCGCGGCCTCAGCGGCGGGCCCGGCCTCCTGAGCCTCCTGCACCGGGGTCTCCTCGGCGCACCCGACCATCAGCACGGAGGCGAAAGCGGCCGCGGCCGGCAGGGCGAACTTCTTCTTCGAGCTGGTCGACATGATGTTCTCCGTTCGATTCGATGGTTCGCTACTGGTCCTTCCACCGTAGGAGCACCGCCTCCTCGAACCGCCCGAAACCTGTCACGCGGACATCACGAAGCCCTAGGCATCGTGTGGGCGCCACCTTGTCAATCGCTCCATGCCCGTGCACCGGCCACGAGCTGCCGAAGGGCCTACGGCCTGCGGCCCTGGACCGTTTCCCCGGCGTTATTGCAGGGCGGAGGTCAGTCTGGCGGTGTTGTCGAGGTACTTCTGATGCCAGGGTCGGCCCAGCCAGTCCGCCAGCTCCAGGTCGTGGCTGTGCTCCCGGTATCCGGCCACGACCTCGTCCAGCCGGCCCACGAAGTCCTCCCCGACGACCAGGAGGTTGACCTCGTGGTCGAGCACGAAGGAGCGGATGTCC
Organism: Kocuria sp. LHG3120; assembly: GCF_049897445.1. Taxonomy (NCBI): domain Bacteria; kingdom Bacillati; phylum Actinomycetota; class Actinomycetes; order Micrococcales; family Micrococcaceae; genus Kocuria; species Kocuria sp. LHG3120. The sequence goes on from NZ_JAFCWG010000002.1 coordinate 542,873, forward strand.
ATGTTCGAGGACCCCACCACCGCCGCGTTGTCGTCGATGAGCACCATCTTGGTGTGCAGCACGTAGGGGGCCCGGTAGAGGTGGATCCGGACCCCGTCACGGATCAGACGCTCGTAGAAGGACCGCTGAGCGTGATGGGTAAGCGCGTGGGTGGAGGTCTCCCCCAGGTACAGATCCACCTGAACCGCGCGGCCCACCGCGGTGCGCAAGGAGTTGAACATCGAGTCCTCCGGCACGAAGTAGGGGCTGCACACCGTGATCCGCTCTTTGGCGGCGGCGAAGAGGTGGTTGAACAGCTGCAGGTTCGCTTCCTGGGCCAGCCCCGGCCCCGAGGGCAGCACCTGGCACACCAGCTCCCCACCGGAAGGCTCCGCCGCAGGAGCCCGGTCCTCACCCAGAACCATCTCGTTCGTCTCGCAGTACCAGTCCGTGGCAAAAAGCGCGTCCAGGTGTCCCACCGCCGGGCCGTGGACGCGCAGCATCAGATCGATCCACTGCAGGCCCTTCCGCTGATTCTTGGCCTTGTTGTAGCTGCGATCGATCACGTTCTGCGACCCCGTGTACGCCACCGCCCCGTCCACCACCAAAATCTTGCGGTGGTTGCGCAGATCCGGGCGCTGGTACTCCCCGCGCCAGGGGCGCACCGGCAGCATCCGCCGCCAAGCGATCCTGGCGCCCTCCAGTCGGCGCACCAGCTGCTTGTACCCCGGATAGCCGGCCGCCCCAAGGTGATCCACCAGCACCCGCACCTTCACCCCGCGGGCCTGGGCCTCCTCCAAGGCCGCGACCACCGGCTCGGTCGTGGGATCGGCCACGGCAATGTAGAACTCGAAGTGCACATAGTGCTCCGCGGCCCCGATCGCCTCAGCCATCGCTGCCAGCGAGGTGCCGTAGTCGTCGAAGATCACCAGGCGGTTGTCCCCCACCACGGGGAAGGCGCCGTTGTGCCGGTTCAGCCGCGCCGTCTCGGCCAACCATCCCGGCAGCGACTCCACCTCCGGTGCCTGGGCACCGGGGCCGTGCGCGTCGACCAGTTCCGCGGCCTTGCGCTGTTTCTCCTGGCGCGCTGCGGGCAGATCTGCCCTCCCCAGAACCAGGAACACCAGCCCGCCCAGGATCGGGAAGAAGAAGATCACCAGCAGCCAGCCCCACGCCGCCGAGGGCCGCCGGTTGTGCGGCACCACCCCCAGCGCCAGCAGCCGGATGACCAGATCCACGGCGAAGAACCCGGCCGCCGCCCACGGGGGAACGGTGGCCCATAGCAGGTGAGGAATGTCCATCCGCTCACCCTACGGTCCCCCATCCACCGCCTCCCGCCCGTCGAGAACACCAGACCGAGCACACGCACCGCGCCATCCCGACGATGCACGCTCCACCGGAGCGGGCCCACAGAACGCCGCCGGCAGGCCGGCCTGAAGGCCTGTCGAGAGGTGGCCAGAGCGGATCTAAGCAGGTCACGGGGGTGTCACGAGGCCGTGTCCGGGCTCTGTGAATATACCGCCAGCGGTGGTGACGGTCAGCGCCACCTGCCTATGGTCAAAGGCAGGAAACAACCCGGATGAGGTCCCGGCGCGCTGACACCGCCTGGACCTCCATGAAGGAGGATCGTGCTACGCACCCAGCCCAGACATCTCGTCGCCGTCGTGGTGACCGCAGCCGGGGTGGCCCTGACCGGGTGCGCCGCGTCCGAGCCGGAACCCGGCGCACAGACCGAGGCCTCGGCCATGAGCGCGACCGCGGAACCGACCCCCGATCTGCTCGAGGCCGGACCCGCAGAGCCCTACACCGGCCCGTATGACGCCGACTTCGCCGCCCAAATCGGCACCTACCCCGACACCGGGCAGATCAGCGACTACGAAGGGGTGGAGGTCACCCTCACCGGCGTGGTCCACGAAGTGATCAACCCGGTATCCGTGGCGATCAGCGACCCCCAGGACCCCTCGGTCCCCCCGCTGCTGGTCGTGCGGGAGGACCCCAACCAGCCACTGACCGAAGGCGACCCCGTAGAGGTCACCGGCACCGTGCACGCGGCCTACAACGTGCCCGCCGTGGAAGAAAACCTCCGCGAGCCCCCAAAGGACGACGTGCTGGCGCACTACCACGGGCAACCCTACGTATGGGCGACAGCTGTGAACAGCCCGGCCCCCTCAGCGTCGGCAACAGCCGGCTGAGCGGCTAGATACCAACACAACGAGCCCGTCAGCCAGTCACATCAGCCAATGACATCCAGTAACGTCCCATGCATCAGGATGCCCACAAAAGAAGACGGCCTCAGGTCGTCGTCGCTTGTGGCAGATCCCTGATCCGCCGGTAGAGCGTGACCCGCGACATCCCTAGGTCGCGCGCCACCTGGGTGGCCGGCTCACCGCCGTCGATCAGCCGGACGGCGTTGCGGATCTGGGAGTCGGTGAAGGTTTGGCGCCGCCCACCCAGGTCCTTGCCGGTGGCCCTCCGCTTGGCCACCGAGTCGGTGATGCGTTCGCGTTTGATTTCCAGCTCCATCTGCGCCAGGGCCGCCATCACGGTGAAGACCATCGAGCCCATCGGGGTGGCGGTGTCCACGTCTCCCCCACCGAGGTTCAGCACCCGCAGCCCGGCACCCCTTCCCCGCAGCGCCTCGGCGAAGGCCAGCATGTTCTGCGTCGACCGCCCCAGCCGGTCCAGCGTGGTGATAACCAAGGTGTCACCCGACTCGAGCGCAGCCACGGCACGGTCGAACTGCGGGCGGGACGCACGACCTCCAGACACTCCACTGTCTACATAGATGTCATCGCGCCGCACGCCGGCGGCCAAGAGGTCAGACACTTGACGGTCCGCATCCTGTTGTCGTGTTGACACGCGTGCATACCCGATCAGCTTCCCCATGTCCACCCCATCTGTCTCGTAACTAACGTTGAGTATCCGATTCTAGGGGCAAAGAAAAAGCACAAGCATGCGAGACACCCTGAACCGCGGAAACATACGGGCGCAAATTTTCCGGACGAGACGTCTCGCATCCCATACCTTCCAAGAAGCCCACTTCGCCGTTACCGGTTCCATTGGGCGCGGGGCCTGGTCCACAGTGATCTGCTCGCTGTCACGGTGACCTTGCCGGCAGGGCGTCACCGCAGTGCCTCTCAGCCTGGGTCGGACATGTCATGATCCCGGTCGCTGTTGACCCGTCGGTGCACCGGGCTCATCCTGGCGTGACCTGGCGATACATCGGGTTGTCGGAGAGGATCTCCGTCACTGCGTCCTGCGGCCGTACCCGCTTCCACGAGAATGACGGGCCACCGGTCGCAGGATCAGGGAGCACGGCGGGACGGGACAGCTGTGTAGCTGTCCCACCCCGGTTTGCTCACCGACCAACCGCAGTCTGCCAGCGTTCCTTCCCGCGGATCCTCTGCAGCCATCCCACCTGCGGGTTGACCGAGGGTCGCTCCGACCGAACCATCACCAGACGGGCGTCACGCCACAGCACTCATCCCCACGGCCCGGGAACCGTGCGCCCCGGGGCCCGCAGCACCGAAGGAGCCGACCATGCCCCTGGAACACCCGATCGAAATCAAGATCACCGTCGGCGGCGATCCTGCTGAGTCTCCCCCGGGCACAGTCGACAAGGCCGTGCAGGACCTGGAGCTTTCCGGCGGCCGGGCCCGGCGGATCTGGTTCCTCGAGGACCTCACCCCCGGTCTGCCCCAGCACCTGCCGATGCTGGAGACCGGACAGATCTTCCGGGTCCGCCTCGACGAGAAGAAGAACGGCAGCTGGGAAGCCGACGCCACCGTGAAACTGCGCCCAGCACGCCGCACGCAACTGCCCCACCCCTGGGACCGGGCGCACTCGGCAGACGGCGCAAAGGACGAGACGGACGGCTACGAGTACCGCATCGAGGAGGACTGGGCCGGGACACGACGGTCTCTGGCCGCCTCCCTGAAAGGCGATATCGACCCCGATCGCCTGACACCACGGCACACACCCCGAGACAGTCACCGGGGCGGGTTCCCACCCCAGGAGGTGTTCAGCGAACACCACCAGCAGTTCCTGGCCGCCTGCGCCGATCGCCGTGTGGTCCTGGACGCGCTCACTGCCCTGGGCCCCATCGAGGCCACCCGGTGGAAGGACGTGGAGGTCGGGACGTTCACCACGATGGTGGAGCGATGGACCCTCGACGGGTTGGACTTCCTCGAGCTGTCGATCCAGCTCGCAGAAGGCAGCAAGGAGGATCCCCTCGATCGCCTGATCGCCTTCTCGACCGCCGCAGCCGCCCGCGGGCTGAACCCCTTCAGCCGTCAGGAAACCAAGACCCGCCGCGTTCTCGAGCACCTCGCCCACCGCGCCGGCGCCTGAGCGCACCCCCACGACCCCACCAGGGCCCGCGACATCTCCAGGTGCGTGTGCCGCTCGGACTCGCCCCGGCCACTCCCGAACAATCAGCCAGTCCACGGTGGTCGCCAATGCCCATCGCTGCCAGGACCTGGCCGCCGTGCCGGAGGACATGCTGTGCCCGGGAGCGAGGAGGGAGGGCCCGGACCAGCGCGCCCGGACCAAAAGGCGCCGGCGCCGATCCGCGGCCAGGATGCCCTGGGCTCAGGGGGTCCCGGTGAGACGGAGGAGGGCGGTGTGCACCGCCAGGGCCTTCGGGGTCCTCATCGCCTTCAGATGCCCGCAGATCTGCTGGACCGTCTCCGGGTCCAGACGGTGACCTTCGGCGCTGTCCCGGCACACCGTCCAGTCCACCGCGGCCGCGTAGCGGTCACTGATCACCGGCTCGTGGACGGGACAGTACTGGTGCATGGGCGCTGCCGTCAGTTCTAGAAAGGTCGCCGCCGTCCAGGCCACCACCGGTAGGACGGTCACGGCTTCGTGACCGCACCCACTCACCGCACAGGCCATCCCCGACGTCATGGCGCTACTGTGCCGGGACGAACCGGCCCACTGGTAGGGGTCCGTGCATCTTCATGCGTTTATGAAGCCGTTCTCCCCCGTCCAACGGGGAGGAGAAGACCGCCTTCGCCTCCAGCGGTGACCGCCGGAACGGGTACTCGCGGATCCCCACGTGAGAATCGCCGAGGTGCGCAGCCGCTCCTGCCCACGCACCATGGCACCCCGTGATCTCTCACCCCGGACGTAGCCGCAGCTTCCGAGCCATATGTATTCGTGGAGCGTCAGTGGAAAGAAGCACGGGAGAACACAACGAGCAAAGTGAGAGCTGGGGGTTTGGATGCTCCGGCGCGAGGGTTCGAACCTCGGATTGCTGATCCAAAGTCAGCCGTGTTGCCGCTACACCACGCCGGAAGGATGTTGAGCGGGAACGCCGGATAGCTAGAGCCGTCGCCGCTCAACTAGCAGCACGCGTTGGCGGTGCTCTTGGTGGTGGCGGCAGAAGTTCACGGCTCCAATATACAAGGGGAACCCACGGCTTGGCCGGTGGCTAGTATCGCCCCCAGGCCCGAGGACAAGGAAAGCCTCCGCCGACCCAGACGGTTATCGCCTCAGTCAGCCACGGCGTGTCCGGCCCACTCGTCGAGGTCACCACGCCCGGGCGGAGCCAGATCGTGATGCGGCCCCGGGTGGTGGGGCGTAGTGGGTCCGGAGGACGATAGTGAGGATGCAGAGCAACCATGGCAGTGATCGCGATACCGGCTGACTCCGGCCGATGGCTGACACGGTGCTGTGGAAGGCGTTCCGGGAGGAACTGATGGACATCATCGCTGATCCCTTCGAGGCCGCGCAGGCTTCCGTGCAGACGCGGATCGAGCAGGTCCTGGATGCTGCGACAGCCAAGGACTTCGACCGTCTGGCGTCCTACCATCTGGCGGGACCGAAGTTCACGAAGTTCGACGACGTCGAGCCGTTGGACCGTCAGGACGCCGAAACCGGTATGCGGCTGGAGGTGGAGCAGTTCACCGGGATGGAGGACTTCCACGGCCGGTTCGATGACCTGAAGATCGATGTGTTCGGCCCCGTGGCCATCGCCACCGGGATCTTCGTGTGGGACTGTCAGGTCGAGGGGGAATTCATCTCGGGCCGGTCCCGGTCGACCTTGGTCTTCGTGGACAGCAACGGACAGTGGTTGATCGCCCACGAGCATCACTCCCCGTTGCCCACCAACGGCTGAGAGATGGTCGCGGCCGGCTGTCGACGCCGATCCCGTGCGATGTCATCTTCGCAGGCCCTCGCATGAAGTGACCCCCGTCAGGCCGTCGCACCGGAATCGGATTCGGCGACCGTGACCGGCCCAGGGGTCACCCGCTCCGGGGGCCGGGGCGGGAGATGCCGATAGAGGGCGGTGCGGGTGGTCCCGGTTTCGGCCACGATCTCCCTTGTCGGACGACCTGCCTCGCGCAGATGAGTCGCATAGGCCGGCCTGTCCGCGTCCGCCACCGAGGGCCGTCCCCACCCCCAATGCATGGGCTCGACCGGGCTCAGATCCAGAGACGCGGCTGCAGGAGCATCGTGACCGGCATGGACCCGAGCAGCCCCCGTTCCTGTGCGAACGTGGTCCGCTCGTCGAGGAAGTCGAGGACGAGATCAGCATCGCCGGAGGTGAATGCGGCTCTCATGAAGTGCACCGCGTGTTCGGGGTCGTGTTCCCACATCTTGAGCAAGGGCCTGTCGTACCAGCGGAAGCGTGGGGACGGCCGGGGAGCGTCGGGTGACCCGGTGGAGGCCAGCGTGGAGGCGAGGTGCTGGGTCTGACGAAGGATCCGGGTGAAGCCGTAGCCCGTGGTGGCCTTGACGGCCCCGGCGGGACATCCGGTGCGCACATGGCGGCCGCGGGGAGAGCGGGGGCGGATGCCCAAGGGGATGGATCCTCGCTCCACGGACAACAAGGAGAACTCGCTCACACCCCAGACCTTGCGCAGATAGTCCGACATTGCCTGTTCGAACGAGAATTCCGAGTTTGACACCTTCCCCGGCACGATCCGGGTGATTTCGACGACGGCTTCCCGGACTGAGATCGGCAGGACGCAGTGGAAGTGCACGGGGTCATGTTCACCGGACCGGAAATCGATGAAGGTGGCGATCGACGGGTCGAAGGAGGCGTGCGCAGTCCGCACCCGACGAACCTCACCCGACATGAGCAGCGGTGCCTTGATCCCGGTGGGGGGCAAGGTGCTGTCGAAGCAGTGGGATGCCGTGACGAGCCGGCCATCGGAGAGGGCCACGTCCACCGAGTCGGCATGGGCCCGTACTCGTGAAACCCGTGCGTCGAGACGGCTGATCTGAGGGTTGGCATCGATGACGTCGTCGAGGCATCGGAAAACGTCCCGTGACGAGGTGAGGCACAGGCGGTGGCGCTCGAGCGGCAGCACCCGCTGGGCAGGTCCTGCGTCAACCGCGAGGTTCGTGAACGTGGCTGCGGGCGTCAGGGGCAGCGGGAGGGCGCCGTCGTGCCAGTAGATCAGGGAGCGGTGCGAATATCGATCTCCGGCGTCGTCGATGATGAGGATCCGCGCCCCGGACAACCCTGGTTCCCGGCTCAGGAAATAGGCGAGGCTGCGCCCGGCAAGTCCACCGCCGGCAATGACGACGTCGTACTCCCTCGCGGGGTAGGTCATGAGCAGGGCACTCCTTCTCCGGACGCAGGTATCTCTGCGGCCACTCTCAAAACCGTCAGTGGCCCTCGGGGCGATGTCCAGTCTGGCCGATCTGTCAGGGGTCGTCGACGTCGTCATCGGCGGCGGCACCCGCGTCCACACCCGTTGCACGGGAGGCTAGTCTTGGTCGCACCAGTCCGCCCACCACGACAGAAGCCGGCCCTTGGACAACCCACTCCTGCGCCCCAGCCCGCTCCCCTACGAGCTGCCCGACTTCGGGCGGATCAAGGAGGAGCACTTCCTGCCGGCCTTCGAGGCTGCGATGGCCCAGGACCTCGAGTGCGTGCGGACGGTCCTGGCCGACCCGGACCCGCCCACCTTCGCCAACACCATCGAGGCCCTCGAGCGCGGGGGTCTGGCCCTGGACCGGGTCGAGTCGGTCTTCTTCACGCTGACCGCGGCCCACAACACGGAGGGCATCCAGCGGATCTACCAGGAGCTCGCCCCGCGGCTGTCGGAGCACAAGGCGGACTTCACGCTCAACAAGGAGCTCTACGCCCGGGTCAGGCGGGTGGACCGCACCGACCTGGAGCCGTGGCAGCTGCGCGCCCTGGACGAGTACGTCTCCTGGTTCGCGAACTCCGGCGCGGAGCTGACCCTGGACGACCAGCGGCGGCTCCGGGAGATCAACGACGAGCTCTCGGAGCTGAGCATCGGCTACGGCAACGACCTGATCCGGGAGGTCAACGCCTCCGCCGTGGTCGTCGACGACCCAGCGGAGCTGGACGGGCTGTCCCCCACGGACGTCGAGGCCGCCGCCTCCGCGGCCGCCGAGAACGGGATGCCGGGCCGGTACCTGCTCACGCCCTCGCTGTTCACCGTGCAGCCCGTGCTGTCGGTGCTCACGGACCGCGCGCTGCGCCGGCGGATCCACCTGGCCGCCGTCAACCGCGGCACCGGCGAGCACGGCGGCGAGGGCTCGCAGAGCCGCACGGACCTGCTGCCCGTGGCCGCCCGGATCGCCCGGCTGCGCGCGGAGCAGGCCGGGCTGCTCGGCTACCGCAGCCACGGCGACCACGTCATGGCCGGGAACACGGCGCCGTCCCAGGAGGCGGTGCACGAGATGCTGGAGCGGATCACCGGCCCCGCCGTGCGCAACGCCCTCGAGGAGCGGGCGGAGCTCGAGCAGCTGGCCGGGCACCCGATCGAGGCGTGGGACTGGCCGTTCTGGGCCGAGCGGCTGCGCCGGGAGCGCTACGCCGTGGACGCCTCCGCGCTGCGGGAGCACTTCGAGCTGGAGTCCGTGCTGGAGCACGGGATCTTCCGCACCGCCCGGGAGCTCTACGGGCTGGTCTTCACCGAGCGCCCCGACCTGGACGGCTACCTGCCGCAGGTGCGGGTGTGGGAGGTCACCGACGAGGCGGGCCGCGGCGTGGGGCTGTTCCTGGGCGACTGGTTCACACGGCCCACCAAGCAGGGCGGCGCCTGGATGGGATCGCTGGTGCACCAGAACCGGCTGACCGGTCAGCGCCCCGTCGTCGTCAACAACGCGAACTTCACCCGGCCGCCCGCGGGCAGGCCCAAGCTGCTGACCCTGGACGAGGTGGTGACGGTCTTCCACGAGTTCGGCCACGCGCTGCACGGGCTGCTCTCCGACGTGCACCTGCCCTCGTTCTCCGGGACGAAGGTGCCGCGGGACTTCGTGGAGTACCCCTCCCAGGTGCACGAGATGTGGGTGCTGCACCCGGAGGTGCTCCGGCACTACGCCCGCCACCACCGCACGGGCGAGCCGATCCCCGAGGAGACCCTCGCGGGCCTGCGGGAGGCCTCCGCGCACGGGCAGGGCTACCGGACCGTCGAGTACCTCGCCTCGACCTACCTGGATCTCGCGTGGCACGGGATCGAGGACCCCGCCGAGCTGCCGGACCCCCGGACCGTGGAGCAGGAGGCGCTCGCCCGCGCCGGGGTGGACGTGGACGGCATCGCCCCGCGCTACCGGACCGGGTACTTCAAGCACATCTTCGCCGGCGGCTACTCCGCGGGCTACTACTCCTACATCTGGTCCGAGATCCTCGACGCCGACACGGCGCAGTGGTTCACGTCCCGCGGCGGACCGACCCGGGAGAACGGGCGGCGCTTCGCCGAGGAGGTGCTCTCCCGGGGCAACGAGACCGCTCCGATGGAGGCCTTCGAGGCCCTGCTGGGACGCCGCCCGCACCTCGGCGCGCTGCTGGAGCGGCGGGGCCTCCAGCCGCGGGAGGAGTTCGTCCACCGGCGGCGCGGTGCTCCCGCCCGGGACGCCCGCGACTGAGCGCCGCGGCGCCCGGGGGCGGAGGGCCCGGGTGTGACGACGACGCGGATCAGGCCGCGGGCCAGGCGTCGGCGATGTCCTGGCGGGTGTCCCCGAGGGTCTGCATGATGGCCTTGGTCCCGGCGAGGACGGGCATGAAGTTGGCGTCCCCGTTCCAGCGCGGCACCACGTGCTGGTGCAGGTGCCCCGAGAGGGAGCCGCCGGCCGCGGCCCCCAGGTTGATGCCCACGTTGAAGGCGTGCGGGGACGCGACGCCGCGGATCGTGGCGACCGCGGTGCGGGTCAGGTCCGTGAGCTCCCGCAGCTCCGCCGGCTCGAGCTCCGTCAGATCGGCCACGTGCCGGTACGGGCAGACCATGAGGTGGCCGGGGTTGTACGGGAACAGGTTGAGGATCACGAAGCAGTGCTCGCCGCGGTGGACGATCAGCGACTCCTCGTCCGCGCGCTGCGGGCCGTTGCAGAACGGGCACCCGGGGTCCTCCCGCACGGACGGGTCCTCGCCGCGCACATAGGCGAGCCGGTGCGGGGTCCACAGCCGCTGGAAGCTGTCGGGCACCCCGGGGATCTCGAACTCGTCCTGGCGGATCCAGTGGTGCGGGGGCCCGGCGTCGGGCGCCGTACCGGTCACTGCCCCACCCCGGCCGTCTCCGCGGCGGCGCGGGGGTCCTCGGCGGCGGCGGCCGTCGGCTCCTCGTTGATCCGCCGCTGGACGTGCGCCACGATCCGCTCCACGGCCTCGCCGACCGGGACGCCGTTGTCCTGCGAGCCGTCGCGGAAGCGGAAGGACACGGCGTTCGCCTCGGCGTCCTCCCCGCCCGCGATGAGCACGAACGGGACCTTCTCCTTGGAGGCGGTGCGGATCTTCTTGGGGAACCGGTCCGAGCCCGCGTCGAGCTCCACGCGCACGCCGCGGGCCCGCAGCGTGTCCACCACGCCCTGCAGGTAGTCGTTGAAGGCCTCGGCCACCGGGATCGCCACGACCTGGACGGGGGCCAGCCACGCCGGGAACGCCCCGGCGTAGTGCTCCACGAGCACCCCCATGAACCGCTCCACGGAGCCGAACAGGGCACGGTGGATCATCACGGGCCGCTGCCGGGTGCCGTCGGCGGCCTGGTACTCCAGGTCGAAGCGCTCCGGCAGGTTGAAGTCGAGCTGGATGGTGGACATCTGCCAGGTCCGCCCGATCGCGTCCTTGGCCTGCACCGAGATCTTCGGGCCGTAGAACGCGGCGCCGCCGGCGTCCGGGACCAGGTCCAGCCCGGACTCGGCCGCGACCTCGGCGAGGGTGTTCGTGGCCTCCTCCCAGAGCTCGTCCGAGCCCACGAACTTCTCGGGGTCCTTGGTGGAGAGCTCGAGGTAGAAGTCGTCCAGCCCGTAGTCCTTGAGCAGGTCCAGCACGAAGCCGAGCGTGGTGGTCAGCTCCGCCTTCATCTGCTCCCGGGTGCAGTAGATGTGGGCGTCGTCCTGGGTCATGCCCCGCACCCGGGTCAGGCCGTGCACCACGCCGGACTTCTCGTACCGGTAGACCTGCCCGAACTCGAACAGGCGCAGCGGCAGCTCCCGGTAGGAGCGGCCCCGGGAGCGGAAGATGAGGTTGTGCATCGGGCAGTTCATGGGCTTCAGGTAGTAGTCCTGGCCCTGCTTGGTCAGCTCCCCGGTCTGCGGGTCCCGCTCCTCGTCCACGTGCATCGCGGGGAACATGCCCTCGCGGTACCAGTCGAGGTGGCCGGAGACCTCGTAGAGGTGGCCCTTGGTGATGTGCGGGGTGTAGACGAACTCGTAGCCGGCCTCCGTGTGCCGCTCCCGGGAGTAGTCCTCCATGGTCTTGCGGATGATCCCGCCCCGGGGGTGGAACACCGGAAGGCCGGAGCCGAGCTCGTCGGGGAAGGAGAACAGGTCCATCTCCGAGCCGAGCCGGCGGTGGTCGCGCCGCTCCGCCTCGGCGAGGCGGTTCTTGTACGCGGTGAGGTCCTCCTTGGACGGCCACGCGGTGCCGTAGATGCGCTGGAGCTGCTTGTTCTTCTCGGAGCCGCGCCAGTAGGCGGCGGCCGAGCGCATCAGGGCGTAGCCGTTGCCGATCAGCTTGGTGTCCGGCAGGTGCGGGCCGCGGCACAGGTCCTTCCAGACCGTCTCCCCGGTCTTGCGGTCCACGTTGTCGTAGATCGTCAGCTCGCCGGCGGCGACCTCCACGGAGGCGCCCTCCGCGGCGGCGTCCACGTCCGCGCCGGAGCCGGGGCCCTGGGACAGGCCGATGAGCTCGAGCTTGTACGGCTCGTCCGCCATCTCGGCGCGGGCCTCCTCCTCGCTCACCGCACGGCGGCGGAAGGACTGGGTGGAGTTCACGATCCGCTGCATCCGCTTCTCGATGGCCTTGAGGTCCTCGGGCGTGAACGCCTGCTCGACGTCGAAGTCGAAGTAGAAGCCGTCGGTGATGTACGGGCCGATGCCGAGCTTGGCGTCCTCGTGCAGCTGCTGCACGGCCTGGGCCATGACGTGGGCGGCGGAGTGGCGCAGCACCTCGAGGCCCTCGGGCTCGGAGATCAGCACCCGCTCCACGGCGTCCCCGTCGGCCAGCCCGGTGGCGAGGTCCTTGAGCACGCCGTTGACCCGGGCCACCACCACGGAGCGGTCCTCGCGGTACAGGTCCGCGGCGGACGTCCCGGTCCCCACCGTGCGCTGCTCGCCGTCGACGGTGATCGTGAGGGGGGCGGACTCGGGCTGGTGCTCGGGCACGGTGGTCATGGGGAAGGTGCTCCTCGGGTCGGGATCGGCACGCACCGGTACGGGGGGCGCGTGGCAGCGGCACCGGCGGGCGGCGCGCACTGCATCGATGGTACCTGTCGGCCGGTGGGGACCGCGGCGGTGAGATGATGGCCGGCGGAGGTGAGGCCACCCGATGCCCGCAGACGTTCCCGGACCGCCCGACCCGCCCGCACCGGGAGGGGAGGTGCCCTCTCCCCCGCCGCACCGGCTGTGGACCGCCGGCTTCGTGCTGATGTGGGCGGGCCAGTTCCTCATCTCCATGAACTTCTACCTGCTGATGACCGTCATGGCGCTCTACGCCATGGAGCGCTTCGGCACGGACGAGGCGCTGGCCGGGGTGGCCACGAGCGCCTTCATCGTCGGGGCGGTCCTGGCGCGGCTGCTCACCGGCAAGTACATGGAGCTGCTCGGGCGCCGGCGCGTGCTGCTCGCCGCGCTCGTGCTGCTGGCGCTGTGCGCCGCCGCCTACCTGCTCGACACCGGCTTCTGGGGCCTGCTGGTGGTGCGGGTGCTCAACGGCGTGGGCTTCGGCATGGCCACCACCGTGCTGCCCGCGTCCGTCCAGGCCCTCATCCCCGCGCACCGGCGGGGCGAGGGCACCGGGTACTTCATGCTCTCCACCACCCTGGCCGCCGCGCTGGGTCCCCTGGCGGGACTGAGCCTGTCCACTGCGGTGGGCTACGACACGCTCTTCGGGGTGTGCACGACGGTCGCCCTGCTGGGCCTCGCCGTGGGAGCCGTCACCCGGGTCCCCGAGCTGAGCCTCTCCGCCGAGCAGCGGGCGGGGCTGCGCTCCTTCTCCGTGGGGCAGTTCGTGGAGGCGCGGGCCCTGCCCGTCTCGGCGCTCATGCTCTTCGTGGGCGTGGGGTACTCGGCGGTCCTGTCCTTCCTCAACCCGTTCGCCGTGCAGGCGGACCTCGTGGGCCCCGCGGGCGCGTACTTCGTGGCCTACGCCGTCACCGTCCTGGTGAGCCGCCCGTTCGCGGGCCGGCTGCAGGACCGGCGCGGGGACAACGCGGTGCTGTACCCGTCGCTGCTGCTCTTCGTGGTGGCGCTGCTGCTGCTCGCGGCCGCGGACTCGCCGTTCCTCGTGCTCGCCTCGGGCACGGTGCTGGGCGTGGGCTACGGGGCGGTGCTCTCGGCGGCCCAGGCCGCCGCGGTCCGCTCGGCCCCGCTCACCCGCGTGGGGCTGTCCACGTCGACCTACTTCCTGTGCATGGACGTGGGGGTGGCCCTGGGCCCGATGCTCATGGGGGCCCTGGTCCCTGCGCTGGGCTACCGGGGGATGTACGTGGCGGCCGCGGCGGTGGTCGCGCTGGGCCTGGTCTACTACGCGGCCGTGCCCGGCACGCGGGCCCGGCGGGCAGCGGGGTGAACCGCGTCCGGCACGACGACGGGGCCCCCGTCACCAGAACGGTGACGGGGGCCCCGGAGTCGATCGGGTGCGATCAGATGCGGTCGCGGCGATCGTCGTCGGTCAGGCCGGTGCCGCGGTTGCGGTCGGTCAGGCCGGTGCCGCGCTCGGCGTCGGTCTCGACCTCGACCTGCTCCTTGCGGACCTCGGCGTCGACGCGCTCGGTGTCGCGGACGGTCTCCTTCTCCAGGCCGACCTTCTCGACGCCCACGGTCTCCTTGGCGACGACGGGACGCTCCTCGTGGAGGGTCACGTCGACGTCCTCCTCGCCGATGGTGCCGGCGGTGGCCTCGGTGCCGCTCAGCGGGGTGCGCTCGACACGGACCTCTTCGCGCTCGAGGGGCACGTCCACGGACTCGTTCTCCGTGACCACGTACTTGCGCAGACGGGCGCGGCCGGTCTCCTGGCGCTCCTTGCCGACGTGCAGCTGCTCCTCGTGGCGGACCACGCCGTTGTCGACACTGTCGGTGCGGTCACGGTCGGTGAGCCCGGCGGTGCGGTCGCGGTCGACGTCGGCGATCCCCGCGGTGCGGTCGCGGTCGGTGTCGGCGTACCCGTCGTTCTCGGGGTAGCCGGCAGTGCCGGTCGCCGGGACGGCGTTGCGGTCGGTGTCCGCGGCGTAGCGGTCGTCGCGGTCGGCGAGACCTGCGGCGCCGGCGGTCCCGGCGGCACCAGCGGTGCCGGCAACGCCGGCGGTGCGGTCACGGTCGGTGCGGTCGCGGTCGTCGGTGCCGGAGTAGTTCATCTTGTAGTAGCGGTAGATCTCCTCCTCCTCGGCCGGGGAGAGGTGCTGGTCCGCGTCCACGTTCGGGGCGTCCTTGACGACGTCCTTGGTGTAGGGAAGGACGAGGCGGTCGCCGTCCTGCTGGGCGCCGTCGGCGGGGACGAAGCTCTCCTTGGTGCCGAAGAGACCGGTGTTGACGGTCACGAAGGTGACCTCTTCGGTGTTGTCGTCCAGGAAGACCTGCTCGACCTTGCCGATCTTGTCGCCGTCCGACCCGTAGGCGGTGGCGGACAGCAGTGCGTTCACGTCGTACGTAGCCATGAGAACTCCTTCTCTATTCTGCGAGGCAACGGGCTCCCCTGGACGGGGGGCTCGCCGCGGACGATCTCCGCCCGGGGAGGCGGGGTGCAGCTCGTCCGCTGTTATTAGTAACCATACTGGCAATCAGTTCGCTGGCCAATGGCTTCACCGAGAGTGAAACCCCTGGATCCGGACGGTCTCCCGGCTCATCCTGCCCCGGCTCCCCGCAGGCTAGGCGGGGCCGCGGCGCGCACCGCGGCCGGGGTTCCGGGGTCGGCGAGGTCCCAGGCCTGCTCGGCGCTGATGCTGATCCCCCGGGGCCCGGTGCGCCGCGTCCGGCCCCGCACCAGCAGCATCCGCGTGCCGAACAGGTGCTGCCCCGAGCGGGCCTGGGCGTCGGAGAAGAAGGCGCAGTCCACCGCGCCCGTGCCGTCGTCGAGGCTGACGAAGACCACCCGCCGGCCGCTGCGCATGGGCGGGGTCATGGTCGAGACCCGCACCCCCGCCACGAGCACCTCGGACCGGTTGCGCAGCTCCAGCAGCCGCTCCGCGGGCGTGACCCCGAGCTCGCCGAGCAGGGGCGCCCAGCTCTCCAGCAGGTGCGCCGAGACGTCCACCGCGAGCAGGTCCAGCTCGGTGCGGACCTTCTCCGCCAGGGTGGGCTCGGGGCGCTCCGCGGGCAGGGCGCGCAGCTCGAGGTCCCCGAGCGGAAGGGCCAGCTGTCCCTCGACCTCCCCGGCCGGCCGGGCGGGCCGGCCGCTGTCCGCCCGGGCCCGCAGGGCGTGCACAAGGTCGGCGCGGGACGCGGGGCCGCCGGAGCGGCGCAGCAGGCCGTCGAAGGCCCCCACGGCGGCGAGACGCTCGAGGGTGCGCCGGGCGGGACGGGCCCGCTGCCGCAGCTCGGCGAGCGAGGCGTAGGGCTGCCCCGCCACGATCCGGCGGACCTCGGCCCGGGAGACCCCGTGGATCCCGGTGAGGGCCAGGCGCACGCCCAGGCGGGCGGGGTCGTCGTCGAGCCGTTCCACCCGGTAGTGCTCGTCGGAGCGGTTGACGTCCACGGGCAGGACGGGGATGCCCATCCGCCGCGCCTCCCCCACGAGCAGGCGCTTGGGGTACATCCCGGGATCGTGCTCCCACAGCCCCGCGAGGAACGCCTCCGGGTGGTGGGCCTTCAGCCACGCGGACTGGTAGGTGGGCACCGCGAACGCCGCGCCGTGGGCCTTGCAGAAGCCGAACGAGCCGAACGCCGCCAGGGTCTCCCAGACCCTGTCCACCACATCCAGGGGGTAGTCCCGCGCACGGGCCCGCTCGCGGAAGAACTCCTCCACCTCGAGCTGGCGCTCGGAGCCCAGCCGGCGGCGCAGCTCGTCGGCCCGGGCGAGACCGCATCCGGTGAAGGTGTCGAGGATGCGCAGGACCTGCTCGTGGAAGACGGTCACGCCGTGGGTCTCGGCGAGGATCGGGTCGAGGGACGGGTGGATCGAGACGGGCGCGGACCAGCCGTGGCGGTGCTCCAGGTAGGGGCGCACCATGTCCGAGTGCATCGGCCCGGGACGGAACAGGGAGATGTCCACGATGAGGTCGCGGAAGCTCGTGGGCGCCATCTTGCCGATGAGCTCGCGCTGGCCCGGGGACTCGATCTGGAAGCACCCCAGGGTGTGGGTCGAGCGGATGAGCTCGAACGTCCTCCCGTCGTCCACGGGGATCGCCTCGAGGTCCAGGCGGGGCCGGTCCGGGTGGGTGCGGGCCACCTCGTCGACGGCGTGGGCGAGCGCCGACTGCATCCGCACGCCGAGGATGTCGAGCTTGAGCATGCCCATGGGGTCCATGTCGTGCTTGTCGAACTGGCTCATGGGCATCCCCGTCCCACTGGACTGCACCGGGGTGCGGTCCAGGAGGCTCAGGTCCCCCAGGATCACCCCGCACGGGTGCATGGAGATGTGCCGGGGCAGCCGGTCCAGGCGCTCGGTGAGGTCCACGAGGAGGTCGAGCTGCTTCTCCTGGGCCACCTGCTCGGCGAAGTCCCGCAGCTCCGGCTGGCGGGCGATGGTCTCCCGCAGCGCCGAGGCCGGCAGGTGCCACAGCTGCTTGGCCGCGCCGTCCACGGTCTCGGGGTCGATGCCGAGCGCCAGCCCGGCGTCCCGGACGGCACCGCGGGCCCGGTAGGCGTTCTGCATGCTCATGAGGCTCACCCGTTCGGGGCCGAAGCGCTCGAAGATCCGCCGGTAGACGCGGTGGCGCTCGGCCGACTCGACATCGATGTCGATGTCCGGGAGGGTCGAGCGGTCGTTGGAGAGGAAGCGCTCGAAGAGCAGCTCGTGCTCGAGCGGGTCCACCTGGGAGACGTCGAGCAGATAGTTGACGAGCGAGGACACCCCCGAGCCGCGGGCGGCGTGGCGGACCCCCATCTGCCCGATCATCGCCGAGACCTCGGCCACGGTGAGGAAGTAGGAGGCGAAGCCGAGGTCCTCGATCACCCCCAGCTCCTGCTCCAGCCGGTCCCGCACGGCCCGTGTCATGCGGCGGCCCGGGTAGCGGCGGCCCAGCCCCGTCTCGCACCGGGCCCGCAGCTCTGCGGGCGCCGGCCGGTCCAGGCCCAGCACGGAGGCCTCGGGCACCACCGGCCGCCCCCAGCCGCAGTCGGCGACCGGGTCCAGCCGGCACCGGTCGGCCACCCGCTGGGTGCCCGCCAGCAGGGCCGCGGCCCCGGCCGCGCCGAGGTCCGCGGCCCGGGCGATCTCCGCGGCGAGCGCGCGCATCTGCCGGGCGGACTTGAGCCAGCCCTGGCCGTTGGGCTGCAGCGGCTCCGGCGCCGTCGTCCGTCGGGACGTCCCGGTCCGCCCGGTGGCCCTGCCGCCGGGGGCGTGGCCGGTGCGCGCCCCGAGGGTCTCGAGCGGGGTGAGGGCGCGGGCGGCGTCGAGGACGTCGGCGGTGGCGGCCTCGGCGGGCGTGGCGTAGCGCACCGCGTTGGTCAGTACGGGGGTCAGCCCCGCCTCGAGGGCGGCGCGCAGCATCCGGGCCGCGTGGGAGGTGCTGCACGCCGTGCCGGGGGCGGCGAGGTGCGAGACCACCTCCACGGCGAGCGCCGGTGCGGGGAGCAGGGTCCGCCACCGGGCCAGGGCGGCGCGCCCGGTGCGGTAGCGGCGGGCCGCGAGCTCCTGCCCGACGTCGGAGGAGGGCCCGAGCAGGACGGTCAGGACCGGCTCCCCGTGCCGGGGCGAGTGTGCGGCGGCCGCGATCTCGGCGGCGGTCACCCCGGGCGGGCCCGCTGCGGCGTGGGCGGTGGAGACGAGCCGGCACAGGGCGGCGTAGCCCGCACCGGCGGTGCCGCCGGCCGCCAGGACCACCACGCGGCCGAGGGCGCGCTCGCGGCCGGGGTCCAGCAGGGCGAGGTCGGCCCCCAGGACCGGGTCGATGCCGTGCTCCCGGCACGCGCCCAGGTGCTTGATCGCGCCGTAGAGCCCGTCCCGGTCGGTGCAGGCGAGCGCGTCCGCGCCGTCCGCCGCGGCGGCGGCCGCCAGGACGGCAGGTCGGCTGACCCCGAAGTGGGCGCTGAAGGCGGTGGCGACGTGCAGGTGCGGAAAGCTCACGCCCCCATTCGAATACGTGTTCGAATCTTAAGTCAATTGCAAACCGCCGGGGCCGCGAGAACTCCGGCTCCTGGGCGTCCGTGGCGGCGCACGCCGGCCCAGGAGGACGCCGGACCCGGGCGGGACACGATCCGCCCACGGCCCGCAGGGGCGCCGCGCACGGGGACGCCCTCGTTCCGGGACGGGGGATGCCGCACTTCTGTGGCATGTTGTTTCCTGCACCCACGGGCAGGACCGAGGGGCCCGCACCCCCGCCGCACGGACGCAGGAGGAGACGACGATGGACGTCCGGCAGCTCATGTACTTCCTGGCCGTGGTGGACCACGGCGGCTTCACCCGCGCCGCGGAGCAGCTGCTCATCGCCCAGCCCTCCCTGTCCCAGACGATCAAGGGCCTCGAGCGGGAACTGGGGGTGCCGCTGTTCCACCGGATCGGGCGGCGGGTGGTGCTCAGCGAGGCCGGCGAGGAGCTGGTGGGCCCGGCCCGGGTGGTGGTCCGGGACCTGGAGGCCGCCCGGTCCGCCGTCGACGACCTGCGCGGGGTGCGCAGCGGCCGCCTGGACGTGGTCGCCATGCCCTCCCCCGGCGTCGAACCGCTCACGTCGATGATCGCCGCCTACGCGCGGGCCCACCCGGCCGTGACGGTCAGCGTGGACGCGGCCTTCACCCCCGAGGAGGTGGCCGACGCGGTGCGCACCGGCCGCGCCGAGATCGGCGTCCTGGGCTCGGAGCACCCGTTCCGCTCCGCCGAGGTCGAGGTGATGCACCTGGAGCAGCAGCCCCTGGTGCTGATCGTGGCACCGCAGGCGGACACCTTCGGTGACGGGCACGCCATCCGCCGGGAGGACCTGGCCGGGCACCGGGTGGTCGTCTCCCAGCAGGGCTCGCTGATGCGGCGGCTGGTCGACGACGCCCTGGCCGGCGGGGTGCCGGTCGAGATCGCCGCCGAGGTCGCCCACCGCACCTCGGTCCTCCCGCTGGTGCTGGCAGGGGTCGGGCACGCGGTGCTGCCCTCCTCCTGGACCCCGCTGGCGCGCGCCGCAGGGCTGCGGGTGCTGCGGATCGAACCGGTCACCGTGCTGCACGTGGCCGTGCTCAGCCGCCCGGCGCACCTGACCCCGGCCGCCCGAGCGTTCCTGGCGGTCGCCGCCGAGCACGCGGCCCGGCACGCCGCGGATTGCTCCCGGGCACCGGAGGGAACGGCGCCGGACCGGGCCGAGAGGGCGGGCCGGCCGGAGGGGACGGCGCCGCAGGACGCGCCGCGGATCGTGTCATAGGGGATTCCTATCCGGGGGATGGGATTCCGGTCTTGGACCTCACGGTGCTCGGGGCGCTCTACTGGAACCCGGTGCCGCACTGCGCTGCGGACACCACGACCAGAGCACCCGAGAAGGAGAGCACCCCATGGCCGAGCACCAGGTCTTCACGATCGCCTCGATCCCCGCCGACGGCGTGGGCCCGGAGGTCGTCGCCGCCGGCCGCACGGTCCTGGACGCGGTGGCCGAGCAGTCGAACGGGGCGTTCTCCTTCGACTGGACCGAGTTCCCCTGGGGCAGTGCGTACTACGCCCAGCACGGGGTGATGATGCCGGCCGACGGGCTGGAGACCCTCCAGGACTTCGACGCCATCTACTTCGGCGCCGTGGGGTGGGAGAACGTCCCCGACCACGTGTCCCTGTGGGGGCTGCGGCTGAACATCACCCAGAACTTCGACCAGTGGGCCAACATCCGCCCCGTGCGCTTCCTCCCCGGCGTGGTCTCCCCGCTGCGCAAGGCCGACGACACCGAACTGGACTGGGTCGTGGTGCGGGAGAACAGCGAGGGCGAGTACGCCGGGCTCGGCGGGCGGAACCTCGCCGGCCGAGGTCCCGGCAACGAGGTCGCCGTCCAGTCCTCCCTGTTCACGGAGAAGGGCTGCGAGCGCATCATCCGCTTCGCCTTCGACCTCGCCCGCACCCGCACGGTGCAGAAGGTCTCCAGCGTCACGAAGTCCAACGCCCAGCAGTACGGCATGGTGCTGTGGGACGAGGTCTTCGCCCGCGTCGCCGCCGACTACCCCGACGTGCAGACGGAGTCGGTGCTGGTGGACGCGATGAGCGCCAAGTTCGTCCTGCACCCCGAGGAGCTCTCCGTGGTGGTGGCCTCCAACCTCAACGCCGACATCCTCTCCGACCTCGGCTCCGCCCTGGCCGGCAGCCTCGGCCTGGCCGCCAGTGCGAACCTCGACCCGGAGCGCCGGTTCCCCTCGATGTTCGAGCCCGTCCACGGCACCGCCCCGGACATCGCCGGCCAGGGCATCTGCAACCCGATCGGGGCGATCGCCAGCGCCGCCCTGATGCTGGACCACTTCGGTCTGCACGCCGAGGCCCGCCGGGTGGAGGCCGCGATCGAGGCCACCACCGCCGCCGGGCACCTCACCCGTGACATCGGCGGCACCGCCGACACCGCCGAGATCACCCGGGCCGTCGTCGACGCCCTGGCCGCCTCCCTGACCTCCGCCTGAGGCTTCCCGTCCCTCCGGCCCCCGCCCCGCCCGGGACACCTCCCGGGACCGGCCGGCGCCGCGCCGGGCGCGGCGGTCAGCGTCCCGTGGCGCAGATCGCCCGCTCGATCAGGGAGGCGCTGCGGCGGTCGATCTCGTCCTCCACGAGCCTGCCGGGCGCCTCGGGGTACCAGCCGAGGTCGTCCCGCACGTCGGCGGCGACCTCGGACCCACCGCCGCGGGGGACCACCCGGAAGGTGGCCCGCAGGGGCAGGGCCCGCCACCCGAACTCGGAGGCCGTCCCGCGCCGGCGGAAGGTGACGTCCGAGCCCACCGAGACCTCCACGCAGCACTCCTGGGAGCGGACCGCCGGGCCGAGGTCCTCGAACGCCGTGCGGATCCGCTCGAGGGCCTCCTCCGGGGGCATCGGGCACGTCCACGCCCGGGTCGTGGTGATGCGCGGCCGGTTCGGGGACCGGCGCGCCAGCCAGGGGACGAGGAACCGCTGGCCGAGCACCAGCGCGACGACGACGAGCGCCGCCGCTCCGAGCGCGAGCTGCGCCACGGAGATCACGCCCCGGAGGAGGAGCTGGACCACGAGGAGGACGACCACGGCCGACCCGGCCGGCCCGGCCAGCCGGTACCGTCCCCCGGCGGAGCGTCTGGCAGACACGCGACCTCCCTCCCCCGTCCGGACCACGGTGCCCCTCGGCTGTCCTCCGTCGCTGCCATTCTTGCCCGCGCGCACCCCCGGACACCAGGTGTGCATCCGTAAAGGGGACAGGCTCGCGGGGCGCTCCCCGGGTGCAGGGAAGATCGGGCGGCGCGGCCCGGCGCCCCGCGGTGTCGCCCGCCCTGCCTATGCTGAGGTCCGGCGACAGCGAGGCGGCGCCGGACCGGCGGCCGCGACGACGGAGGGGTGTGGGCCATGACGGCGACCTATCGGTACGACGTGGAGGTCCTGCACCTGCTCGTGTCACCGGCGCACGCCTACTTCGGCCGCGCCCGGGACGGCGCGGCGGAGGTCCCCACCACAGACGCCGAGCGGGTCGAGCTGGTGGCCGGCAAGGGCGTGGTGGGCGACCGGTTCTTCGGCAAGGCCGCGCACATGGACGCCGCCGTCACCCTGCTCGCCGTCGAGGCGCTCGAGGCTATGGCCGCGGACCTGGGCACGGACCCCTTCGACCCGCTCCTGACCCGGCGCAACGTGGTCCTCCGGGGCGCCCACCTGGCCCCGCTGCTGGGCGAGGAGTTCGCGCTGGAGTCCCGGGGCGCCCTCGTGCGGCTGCGGGGCGGGCGCCCGGCCCACCCCTGCGTGTGGATGGACCGGGTCCTGGCTCCGGGCGCGCACGCCGCCATGCGGGGGCGAGGGGGCCTGCGCTGCCGGCCGCTGTCCAGCGGCGACCTGCACCGCGGACCGGCCGTGCTGCACAGCCCGGTCCCGCTCGAGCCGGAGCTGGCCGGCGCGGCCGTGCTGCGGCGCCCGTCCCGGCTGCCGTAGCCCGCCCACCCGGGACCGGCGCCCGGGCCCGCGCCGGGTCAGGCCTGCGCCAGCTGGGGCAGCACCGTCTCCCCGAAGGCGTCGAGGAAGCGGCCCTGCTCCTGCCCCACGTGGTGGAGGTAGATCTCGTCGAAGCCGAGGTCGGCGTACTCGTGCAGCCACTGGGCGTGCCGGCCGAGGTCGGCGGAGACGTTGACCGCCCCGGCGATCTGCTCATCCCCCACGTCCTCCTGGACCGCCTTGCGCAGGTAGTCCTGGGGCGAGGCGAGCTCGGCCATGGTCACGGCGTCGAAGACGTTGGTGCGCCACTGGTCGAAGGCGATCGCGCGGGCCTGCTCCGGGGAGGGCGCCCAGCTCAGGTGCACCTGCAGCGCGGTCCGCCCGGTGCCGCCGGCCTCGCGCCAGGCCTCGAGCATCCGGCGCAGGTCCTCGAGGGGCTGCTGGACGGTGATGAACCCGTCGGCCAGGGGGGCGAAGCGGCGGACCGTCGCCGGGGTGAGCGCGGCCACGCGCAGGGCGGGCAGGACCTCCGGCGGGTCCCAGACCCGGGCGCGGTCGGCGTGGAACGGCTCGCGGCAGGACACCTCCTCGCCCGCGTGCAGCCGGCGGACGGCGTCGAAGCTGCTCTCGAGGAACCGCTGCCGGTGCTCCTTGGCCGGCCAGTCCGGGGTGACGGCCCGCTCGTTGAGCTTCTGCCCGCTGCCCAGGGCGGTCCAGATCCGACCGGGGAACATGCGGGCGAGGGTGGCCGTGGCCTGGGCGGTGACCACGGGGTGGTAGCGCCGGCCCGGGGCGTGCACGAACCCGAAGGGCAGGTCCGTGGTGGCCAGGGCGGCGCCCAGCCAGGACAGGGCGAACCCGGAGTGGCCCTGGTGCGGCGACCATGGCTCGAGGTGGTCCGAGCACATGGCGGCGCCGAAGCCGGCCTGCTGGGCGTGCTCGACGTCGCGCAGCAGCTGCTCGGGAGGGATCTGCTCGTGGGAGGCGTGGAAGCCGATCGTCGCCATGGGGTCCTCCGGTCGAAGGCGGGAACAGGACAGTGGGATCAGGTCACGGGGATCAGGTCACGGGGATCTGGACAGCAGGAGAGGGAGGACGGGACCGGGTGGGGACGGGTGCCGGGTCAGCCGGCCGCCGCCCGGAGGTCCTCGGCGGGGGTGCAGACGTTGCGCAGCTCGCCGATGCCCTCGATCTCGGTGACGACCTCCTGGCCGTCCCGCAACCAGATCCGGCGGGGCTTCTGGGCCAGGCCCACGCCGGCGGGAGTGCCGCAGGCCACGAGGTCCCCGGGCTCGAGGGTCAGGAACCGGCTGAGGTACTCGACCAGCTCCACGGCGGAGAAGATCATCCGGTCGGTGCCGGAGTCCTGGTGCCGCACGCCGTCCACGGTGCAGCGGATCGCCAGTCCCGCCTCGGGGTCGATCTCGTCGGGGGTCACCACCACGGGGCCCACCGGGGTGGTGCGGTCGAAGTTCTTGCCCTGGAACCACTCGGAGGTCCGGCCCTGCCAGTCCCGCACCGAGATGTCGTTCATGATGGTGTACCCGGCGATCGCGGCCCGCGCCTGGTCCGGCGTGGCGTGGCGCAGGGGCGAGCCGATCACCACGGTGAGCTCGGCCTCCCAGTCGATCTTCTCGGACTCCTCCGGCATGGCGATGGGGTCGGTGGGGCCGATGAGCGCGGTGGCGTACTTCGCGAAGATCGTGGGGTGCTCCGGGATCTCCTGACCGACCTCCTCCGCGTGGTCGTAGAAGTTCAGCCCGGCGCACAGGATCTTGCCCGGGCGCAGGACGGGCGTCGCCAGGTCCTCCGGGGCCGGCGCGGGGCCCGGCTCCCCCGGCAGCCGCAGGTCGCCCCCGGCGAGGAGGGCCCCGACGTCGGGGACGGGGAGGTAGACGGTCCGCCCGTCCTCCTGCCGGAAGGCCTGGGTGGTGCCGTCTCGTCGCACGGTGCCGAGTCTCACGGGTGCTCCCTCACGTTCTGCGGTGCGGTCTCCACCGACGATCCTATGCACCTCCGGCGGGAGGGTGCACCGCGGCGGCCTACGCGCAGCGCACCACGCGGATCCCCGAGGCGCTCGTGGCGGCGAGCAGCCGCCAGCGCCCGGTGTCGAGGGTGTGGACGAGCTCGAGGGTCAGCAGCTCGGAGCGGGTGTTCAGCTGCACCTGGACCCGCCACATCTGCTGGTCCACCGCACCGATCCCCCGGTCCTTGGGCAGCCGCGCGTCCTCGGACCACCAGGCGCGGCGCTCGTACCAGCGCACGGGCCCCTGGGCCACCAGGTAGTCCCGCCCGCGCCAGCGCACGCCCACCGGCACCCCGTCCGTGTCGCAGTCCACGTCGACGCTCTCCGTCAGGAAACCCACGACGGCTCCTCTCTCCCTCGGCCCGGCGCCCGTCCCGGTGCGCCCTGTTCCCTGGAAGCTAGAACACCTGTACGACACGCTAACCCGGAAGAGCGCGGAAAAGGAACAGGTGTTCCCGTAAAGTCCCCGCTCCGACCTGGCCGTTCACTTTTGCGATCGAGGACGGCGAAGCATGGACAAGCTCAGCGAAATGGATACGCTGAATGCACGGAGGGCCTGCCCTGCGCGGCCCTCCCGGACGTCCCCTGTCCCTCGTCCGCCCCGCCGGAGCAGCCGGCGTCGACCTCACGGAGGCCTTCCATGACCGGAACCATCACGCTGATCGCCCACACCGCGGCGAACACCAAGAAGCCCGCGGTGAATCTGCGTCCGTCCGGCCCGGAGGACGCCGAGAGCCTCGCCCAGCTCTACTACTCCTCCTACGAGCAGGGCGGGGTCTCCAGTCTGGAGGAGGCCCGCCAGGTGATCCGGGGAGTCTTCGACGGGGAGTACGGGCCCTTCCTGCCCGAGGCCTCGCCGGTGGTGGTCGACGACGACGGGACCGTGGTGGCCGCCGCGCTCGTGCTGTCCCGGCGGGTCGGCGACGACCTCCCTGACGTCCCCTACATCTTCGAGCTGTTCACGGCGGCCTCCCGCCGCCGCCAGGGCCTGGCCGAGCAGCTGGTGCGGTGCGCCATGGGCACCCTCTACGACAACGGCTACGACCAGGTCAGCCTGCGGATCGCCGAGGACAACGCGGCGGCGCTCGCGCTCTACCTGACGCTCGACTTCAACCGGTGGGTCCCCGAGACGGACGACGTCTGAGCCCGGCGGGCGCTCCGGACCGGGGGACGCCGGAGGGGACGCCGGCACGAACAGGGCCCGGCACCAGGCCGTGGAAGAGGCCCGGGGGCCCCGGGGGGGGGGCCGGGGCGGGGGGGGGGGCGGGGCAGGGGGGGCACACCACCCCGGCCGGGGGGGGGGGGGGGCGGGGGGCGAAACGCG
>NZ_JAFCWG010000002.1:568838-627401 GCF_049897445.1 Kocuria sp. LHG3120
GGGCGCGCCGCCCGGGGGCCCGCGGGTGGGCCCGCCGCCCCCACCCGGGCCCGGCCCCGGGCGGTGGACGCGCCCGGGCCCCCGCGTGGGGGGCCCCGGGCCTCTTCTGTGACCGGCTCAGAGCGAGAACTCCTCCCGGACGGGGGGATCGGCGGCGATGTCGACGAATCGCGCCCAGCGGGGGCGCACCGCCACGAGCCGGGTGCTGTCCTTGTCCGTGGCCCCCGGGTGCCGGGACTCCAGCACCTCGCCGGCGTCCTGCGCGGCGGAGCCCTCCAGCACGGCGGCCTCGCCCTCGAGCTGGAACTCCTGGCCCGTCCCGGAGACCACCACGAGGGAGACCCGGGGGTCGGCGAGGAGGTTGGCGTACTTGCGGCTGCGCTCGTTCGTGCCGAAGACCAGCCGCCCGTCCCCGAGGGCCGCGAGGTTGATCCACGCGGACTCGGGGCAGCCGGCGCCGCTGTTGGTCGCCACGACCCCGCCGCCGTGGGCGCGGACGAAGGCGGTGACCCGGTCCACGGGCTCCCGGGGGCTCAGAACAGGCTCCGCTGCGGCTCGACGAGCTCCGGGGAGTTGTTGCGCACGTTGCCGACCGCCGGGCCCACCGGGTCGAGCACCCAGCGGGCGGCCGTCCGGTGCGCCTCGGCCCGGACCAGGTCCACGAGCTGCGGGGCGTCGTCCTCCCCGGGGCGCAGCCAGTCCCCCACGTGCTCGGGCGCCAGCGGGATCGGCATCCGGTCGTGCAGACCGTGCAGCTCCGTGAGCACGGGGTGCTCGTCGGAGGGCTCCGGGGAGTCGGTGGTGAGGATGGAGCAGGACAGCAACCAGGTGCTCCCGCCGCCGTCCCTGCCCGGCTGCAGGGCCGCGGAGTGCAGCTCCGTGCCCTCGGGCACCCGCCACCACTCGTAGATCCCGGCGAACCAGATGGTCTCCTCCGGATCGGCCGGGTGGACGTAGTAGGGCTGCTTGCGCCCGCCCTTCCCGGCGCCGGGCTCCTTCTTCCACTCGTAGTAGCCGTTGGCCGGGACCGCGCACCGGCGGGCCCGGACCGCCTTGCGGAAGGACGGCTTCTCGAGGACGGTCTCCGAGCGGGCGTTGAACATCTTCGACCCGACCGCCGGGTCCTTGGCCCAGCCCGGGACCAGTCCCCAGCGGGCCACGTGCAGCTCGCGCACCAGCTCCCCGTCGTCCCGGCCGTTCCCGCCGGTGAGGCGTTCCAGGACGATCGGCACGTCGGTGGTGGGCGCGGTGTTCCAGTTGGCCCGCAGCCGCTCGGTGTCGGCCTCGCCCAGGCTCTCGTCCGGGACCGCCCCGGTCGCGGCGACGAGGTCGCCCACGGCCCGGGCGATGACGTAGCGTCCGCACATCTGCTGCCTCCTCGGTCTGCCCGGCCCGCGGCCGGGGCTCAGTCGGTGAGCGGCCCGTACCCCAGGTACCGGGAGTACATGCCGTACACCTTGCGGATCCCGCGCTCCACGTCGGCCACGGTGGTGCCCGGGCGCAGGTCGTCCACGGCCCCGGCGGTGGCCGGGTCCCAGTCCAGGTCGAGGGCCGAGTAGACGTCGGTGAGCACCGAGCGGATGGGCTCGGACTGCTCGACCACGAGCACGGTGCTGAAGTACCAGGCGCCCGCGACCACCCGCTGGGCCGTCCCGGCCAGCTTCACCTTCCGGCCCGGGGTGGACGACGACGCCGGGTGTGTCCCGTGCACGCTGTGCTCGCCGGCACAGTACTCGCCCGGGATCTCGCCGACGTCGGCCTCGACCTCGAGCTCCTCCAGGGCGGCCACGATCATGTCGCCGAAGAGCCGGTAGCGGTCCTGGATGCCCGAGGTGGGGTCCTCGGCGGCCTCGAGGTGGTCGATGATCAGGCACCCGCCGTGGTAGGCCGCGGCGCGGCCCCCCACCTTGCGGACCAGGGGCTCGAACCCGCTCTCGCGGGCGGCCCGGGCGGCGTCGGGGAAGCCCGGGCGCAGCTCGTCCCGGCGGCCGAAGGCGACCGTGGGGGCCGGTTCGTACAGGCGCAGGACGGGCCCGCTGCGGCGCACGTCGGCGAGGAGGGTCATGGCGCTCTCGTAGTCCTGCTGGGCGCCCAGGGACTCGCGCTGGCGGAGAAGTTTCATGCTGGCCCCAGTCTAGTGGCGGATCCGGACGGTCCTGCGGCAGGTCACGCCCCGGTGATCCCGCTGCCGCGGAACCAGCGCCCCAGGGCCAGGGCGCTGAGCTCGACCTTCTCGGCCCACGCGACCGCCTCCTCGTCGGCGGCGTCCGAGACGTGCTTGACCATCCGCAGCGGCACGCCCAGGTGCCGGCAGGCCACCGCGATCGCCCAGCCCTCCATGTCCACGAGGTCCGCCCGGGCGGCCAGGGCGTCCCGGGCGGGTCCGCCGGCCACGAAGGAGTCCCCGGTGGCGAGCACGGGGCCGTCGCCGCCGAGCTCGATGACGTTGTCCACGGGGATCCCGGCCGCGCGCAGCAGCTCCTCGTCCACGTCCCGGTTGATGATCCGGGAGGGCTCGAGCACCCCGGTCAGCCCGTGCTTCAGGGCGCCGGCGCTGCCGATGTTGAGCACCGTCAGCTCCGCCCGGCGCGCGGGGTCCGGGCAGCGGGTCAGCACCGCCTCGGTGGTGCGCACCGCCGCGGCCGACATCCCGACACCGGTCAGGACCAGGTCGATGTCCTCCGGGAAGTACTTGGTCTCCAGGGGGTGGGCGGCGAGAACGAGCAGCTGTGGCACCCCGTCACTCTATCCGCACTCCCTCCCGCCCCCGCCCGGCCGGGGCCACCCGCGGGGGGGGGGGGGCCGGGGGGGGGGGGCCAACGCGGCGGGCCCCCCGGGGGGCGCACCCCGGGGGGGGACGGCTATCTCGACCCTCTGGGGCACCCCTTCACTCTATCCGCACTCCCCCCCGCCCCCGCCCGGCCTGCCCTCCCGGGGGGGTGGTCTGGCCGGGCGGGTGGTGAACAGCGCGGCGAGCCGCCGGTCGGAGTCCGCCTGGGCGTCGAGATCGTGCGCGCCACCCGTCACGAGCAGCTCGTCCGCCCCGGTGCGCGCGAGCAGCCGTTCCAGCTGGTCCCGGACCTCCGGGGCCGTGCCGTGGACGGAGGACGTGAGGGTCTCCTGCACGAGGGCCCGCTCCCGGGCCGTGAGCCCGTCCGGCTCCGCGGGCCGTGCGGGCGCCAGGGGCGGGAACTCGCCCCGCGTGCGGGAGGCGGCCAGGGCGCGGGCCTCGGGCAGCAGCAGTTCACGGGCGGCCGCGCGGGTCCGCGCCACCGCGACGTTCGCCGAGACCACCGCGTAGGGCTCCGGCCACCACGACGACGGGCGGAACTGCGCGCGGTACCGCTCGAGCACCGCGGCGCCGCCGCCGGGGCCCTCGCGGAAGATCGCCGGGCCGCCGAGCACCACGGCGAGTCCCGCCCGGGCCGCGGTCTCCACCCCGGCGCCGGTCGCCAGGACGAAGACCGGCGTGGCGGCGTGGTTGCGGGGCCGGGCGGTCACCGGGGCCGCGCCGGAGAGGTGCGCGAGCAGCTCGGCCAGGTCGTCCCCGAAGCGGTCCGCGGCCTCCTTGCCGGTGCGCAGCGCGTCCCGGACCGCGGCGGTAAAGCCGAGGGAGCGGCCCACGCCGAGGTCGATCCGGCCGGGGTGCAGGGCCTCGAGGGTGGCGGCCTGCTCGGCGACCACGAGTGGCTGGTGGTTGGGGAGCATGATCCCGCCGGAGCCGATCCGGAGACGGCGGGTCCGGGCGGCCAGGGCGGCCATCAGCACCGCCGGCGCGGACCCGGCGATCCCGGGCACCGCGTGGTGCTCGGCCACCCAGAACCGGTGGTAGCCCAGCTCCTCCGCACGCTCGGCCCGCTCCACGACGCGGGCGAGGTCCTCGGCCTCCGTGGAGCCGCCCCGGGTGTTGGCGCGGTCGAGGAGGGAGAGCGGGACGTCGGAGAGGGCCATGGTGCGCACAACCCGGGCGGCGCCGGAAGCATTCCGGGCCGCTGCCGCCGTCCGGTGCGGCCAGGAGCAGAGCCCAGGGCGATCAGGGCCGGGGTCCCGGGCGGCAGAGGCCGGAGTCCGGAGTGGTCAGGGCCGGCGCCGGACCTGGATCCGTCCCTCCTCGACGCGGGTCTCGTAGCCGGGCTGCGCGGCAGTCGCCGGTCCGCGGACCACGGCGCCGTCCGCGAGCCGGAAGGTGCTGCCGTGCCAGGGGCAGGTGACGCAGCCGCCGTCGACCGTCCCCTCCTCGAGCGGGCCGCCCAGGTGGCTGCAGACGCTGTCGAGGGCCTCGACCCGGTCCCCGTCGCGGACGATCAGCACCGAGACGCTGCCGGCCGGCACCCGTCGGTGCTCGCCGGCGGCGAGGTCGGCGTCGGCGAGGACGTCGGTCCACCGCCGTGGGCCCCTCCGCCAGGCGGTGCGGTTGACGTTGACGCCCCGCGCGAAGACGAGGTGGCCGCCCAGGTAGCCCCCGCCCGTGACGCAGCCGTAGCCGACCAGGGCGAGGGCCCTGCCGGCACCGCGCCGGCCCCGGAGCCGGGCGGCGAGCGAGGCCGCGTAGAACGTCAGGGCCACGCTGTTGGCGGTCGCGTGCACCAGGCCGATGCGCCGGTCGGCGCCCTGGGTGTCGGACCAGTCGTTGAGCCCGGTCGCCGCCGTGGGAACGGCGGCGGCCAGCCCCGCGGCCACGAGCACGTCGGCGGCGCGGGCCGTGCCGGGGCCGCCGGCCAGGTCCAGCACCGCGGCCATGGTCCACGCGCCGATCGGGACGTCGGTGAGGAGGGGGTGCAGCGGGTGCCCGATCACCGTGCCGCTCAGCACGTTGCGCACCGGCGCGGGCCGCACCGCCCGGCCCACGGCGCGGGCCAGGGGCTCGGCCACCCGGTCCAGCGCCTTCCACGTCTCCACGCGGGCCACCAGGTCCTCAAGCTGTGTCATGACCGCCTCCTCAGCGCCGGGGCGGTCAGTGTCCCACCCCGCGCCGGGCGGGACAAGGACGTCCTCGTGTGTGAAGACCGGTGGCGCCGGGAGCCGTTCAGCCCGCGCGGTCGAGGGCCTCCTCGGCGGCGACCCAGCCGAGCATGGCGCACTTGACGCGGGCCACGAACCGGGAGACCCCGGCGAAGGCGGCGGCGTCGCCGAGGACCTCCTCGTCGGGGACCACGGTGCCCCGCGAGCGCAGGAGGTCCCGGAACGCGCCGATCAGCTCCACCAGCTCGGCCCGCGTCATCCCGGGGGCGGTCTCGGCCAGCACGGAGGCCGCGGCCATGGAGATCGAGCAGCCCTCGCCCTCCCAGCTGAGTCTGGCCACCACCGGCTCCGCGTCCCCGGGGCCGGTCGCGAGCTCGACCCGCACGGTGATCTCGTCGCCGCACGTGGGGTTGTACTGGTGGGACTCCCCGGCCCCGTGCCCGGGTGCCGGGGCGGCCAGGCCCTCGCCGGAGCGCCGTTTGGCGTGGTCGAGGATGACCTCCTGGTACATCCCGTCCAGCGCGCTCATGGGGTCCTCCTCGGTGGGTCCAGTGGGTTCAGTGGGTTCAGTGGGTTCAGTGGGTCCTGCGGCTCCGGCCGCTCCGGTGCGGCGCTCACGGTGCTCAGCCGGCCACGCGGAAGTAGGCGCGGACCCCGGCGAGCTCGGCCAGGAACCGGTCGACGTCGGCGGTGGTGTTGTAGAGGTAGGCGCTCGCCCGTGTGCTGGCGGTCAGCCCCAGCGCCCGGTGCAGCGGCTGGGCGCAGTGGTGGCCCACCCGCACGGCCACCCCGGCGGAGTCCAGCACCTGCCCGACGTCGTGGGCGTGCACCCCCGCCACGTCCACGGCCGCCAGACCCACCCGTTCGGCGCCCGGGGGCGGGCCGATCAACCGGACCCCCTCCAGCTCGGTGAGACCGGCCGCGAGCCGCTGCCCCAGCTCGTGCTCGTGGGCCGCGACCCGCTCCATCCCGATCGCCTGCAGATAGCGCACCGCCTCGGCCAGCGCCACGGCCTGGGCGACCCGCTGGGTGCCGGCCTCGAAGCGGGTCGGAGCCGGCAGGTAGCGGGCGGACTCCATCGTGACCTTCGTGATCATGGATCCGCCGGTGAGGAACGGCGGCATCGCGTCCAGCAGCTCGGACCGCCCCCACAGCGCTCCGATGCCGGTGGGACCGAGCATCTTGTGCCCGGAGAACACCGCGAAGTCGACCCCCAGGGCGGGGAGGTCCACGGGCAGGTGCGGCACCGACTGGCAGGCGTCCAGCACGGTCAGCGCCCCCGCCGCCCGGGCCAGCTCGACGAGACGGGCGACGTCGGTGATCGCGCCGGTGACGTTCGAGACGTGGCTGAAGGCCACCACCCGGGTGCGCTCGCCGATGACCTCGGCGGCGGCCCCGAGATCCAGCACCCCGGTGGCGTCGACGGGGATCCAGCGCAGGGTCGCCCCGGTGCGGGCGGCCAGCTCCTGCCACGGGATGAGGTTGGCGTGGTGCTCGGCCTCCGTGGTGACGATCGCGTCTCCCGGGCCCAGCCGGAAGCGGGCGGCCGTCCCTCCCCCGCGTCCGGCCGAGGCGTTGGAGAAGGAGTAGGTGATCAGGTTGATCGCCTCGGTGGCGTTGGAGGTCCACACCAGCTCCCGCTCGGTGGCCCCCACGAAGCCGGCCACCACCCGGCGGGCCTCCTCGTAGGCGTCGGTGGCCTCCACGGCCAGGGCGTGGGCGCCGCGGTGGACCGCGGCGTTGCGGTGCAGGTAGAACTCCCGCTCGGCGTCCAGGACCGCCAGCGGCTTCTGCGAGGTCGCCCCCGAGTCCAGGTAGACCGACGGGCTGTTCGCCAGCAGCGGGAAGTCCTCCCGCAGCGCACGCACCTCGGGATCGGTCAGGGGCAGCACGTGGTTTCCTTCCATGCTCCGACACTGTACGGGCCGGGGCCGGGGGTTCTCCGGCCCGGCGCCTCCCGGCGTCACGGGCGCGCTACCGGTGGCGGGGGCGCAGATAGGTGTTGCCGTTCGCGTCCTTCTCGACCACGAACTCGTCCTGCAGGTCCTGGTACCACTGCTGCGTCTGCTCGCTGGGCTGGTCCTGCCCCCGGAGGTCGCGGGGACTGCGCACGGCGGGCCCGTAGAAGCGCATGGCGAAGTCGTCGAAGCGCCGGAACAGGCTGCGCCGGGGCTCGTCGTCGTCGGCGTGCTGGTGCTTGCGCATGGTGTCCTTCCGGGTGGCGGGCCGTCTCTTCCCATGATCTCCTGCCGGTCCACGGAAGGCGAACCCGGAACGGTGCGCGTGGAGTCACAGCCGGCGGTACGGGGCGACCAGCGGCCCGCGGTGCGACCAAGTGGACGGCCTGTCAGGAGAACGCCCGGACGTATTGACGACCATCGATGTTGGTGGCACTCTTCCACATAGACGGACGTCGATACCAAGGAGCGTTCGTCGCACCCGAAAGGAACCCGTCATGTCCAGAGTCCAGCTCGCCCTGCGTGTGGCCGACCTCGAGCGCTCCATCGAGTTCTACTCCACCCTGTTCCGCACGGCTCCGGCCAAACGGCGCCCGGGCTACGCCAACTTCGCCATCGCGGAGCCGCCGCTGAAGCTCGTGCTGCTGGAGGGCGAACCCGGTGACAACACCCGCATGGACCACCTCGGCGTGGAGGTGGAGAGCACCGAGATCGTCGAGGCGGCTGCGCAGCGCCTGGCCGACGCCGGCCTGGCCACCCGCCCGGAGGAGCAGACCACCTGCTGCTACGCCGTCCAGGACAAGGTCTGGGTGACCGGACCGGGCCGGGAGCCGTGGGAGGTCTACACCGTCACCGCCGACGCCCGGCCCGACCTCGAGGGCAGGACCGGCCGGGAGCTCTCCGAGGTGGGCGGCGACGGCTCGTGCTGCACCTCCGACCCCCGGCCGGAGCCCGTCAGCCCATGACGGCCCCGCCGCGGTCGGCGACTCCGGCGGGTGCCGCCGACCGCGGCGGGCGCAGGGCCGCCCTCGCCGCACCGCCGGAGCGGTGACCGGAGCAGTGGCCGAGGTGGTGGCCGGGACAGCCTTGTGAACCCGGCCGTCCGATGGCGTCACGAAAGGGAACGCCCCTGGTGACCACCTGATTGCAGGAGTAAACTGACACCCTCAGCTGTTGCGCCTCGGCGCCGGGACGTCGTTCCCGGTGCCACCGGTTCCCCGGAGGCGCACCGCGTCCCGGGGACGTCTCCCGGTCGGCCGGGGGCCGACCGAGGACTCCGGCACGCGCCACCGGCGCCCGTGCCGACGCTCCGTCTCATGACCTCGGGGACCCGCCATGAAACACCCACTCCTCTCGCGCGTGCTCACCGGCGCGTCGGCCACCGTGCTGGCGACCGCCGGGTTCGCCGTGGGCGCACCCGCCCACGCCGCGACCGCTCAGCCCATGTTCTCCTACGCCCAGGGCTGGCGCACCGACCAGCACGTGCGCGAGCTCGCGGACGTCAACGGCGACGGCCGCGCCGACGTCGTGGGCTTCGGCAACACCGGCGTGCAGGTCGCCTTCGGGCAGCCCGACGGCACCTTCAGCACGCCGAGGATGAGCGTGCGCGACTTCGGCGCCGCCCAGGGCTGGCGCAACGACCGGCACGTGCGCACGCTGGCCGACGTCGACGGCGACCGCCGCGACGACATCGTCGGTTTCGGCAACGCCGGCGTCTACGTGGCCTACTCCCAGGGCGACGGCAGCTTCACCGCGCCGCAGCTCAAGGTCCGCGACTTCGGCTGGAACCAGGGCTGGCGGGTCGACATGCACCCGCGCGAGCTCGCCGACCTCAACGGGAACCTGACGGCCGACATCGTGGGCTTCGGGTACTCGGGCGTCACCATCTCCCACGCTCTGTCCAACCGGACGTTCACCGGCACCGGCAAGCGCATCGACAGCTTCGGCTGGGACCGCGGCTGGCGGGTCGACAAGAACCCGCGGCTGCTCGCCGACGTCGACGGCAACAGCACCGCCGACATCGTCGGTTTCGGCGACGCCGGGACGTACGTCTCCTACTTCTCCGCCCTGGGCGACACGTTCACCCAGCCCGCGCTGGAGATCCGCAACTTCGGCTACGCCCAGGGCTGGCGCGTGGACCAGCACCCGCGGATGCTGGCCGACGTCAATGTCAACCCCGCCGGCAACGCCGCGGCGGACATCATCGGCTTCGGCTACTCCGGGGTCTCCGTGGCGCACTCGCTCAACGGAGGGAACTACACCGGCGTGGCACTGCGGGTGAACGACTTCGGCCAGGCCCAGGGGTGGCGGGGCGACCGGCACCTGCGGACCCACGCGGACATCAACGTCGACGGCATCCAGGACCTGGTGGGCTTCGGCAACGCCGGGGTCTACGTGGCCCACGGCCGGGCGGACGGCACCTTCGCCCCGGTGTACCTGAAGGTCGCCGCCTTCGGCTACGACCAGGGGTGGACGGAGGACCGGTATCCGCGCCTGCTCGGTGACGTCAACGGCGACGGCCGCGACGACGTCGTCGGCTTCGGGCACTCGGCCACGTACGTGCAGCTCTCGTGAGCCCGCCGGCCGCGATCCGTCGCGGCCGGGCCACGGCTCCGCCCCCGTCCGCACGGACAGGGACGGGGCCGTGCTACGTGACGGGCTTCGGCTCCGTGCCGCGCTCGTGCACGTAGGCGGCCATGGTGATCACGGTGACGAGCTGCACGGCGACCACCACGAAGGTCCAGCCGCCCTCCGCGACGACGTAGACGGCGGCGGAGACGGCGAGCACCAGCGGCAGGACGCGCGACGCGGCGAGCGCGCGGCCGGACTCCCCGGGTGCCCCCGGCGGGTCGGGGCCGGGGCCGTGCCCGGCGGCCGGCTCTGTGTGCTCCGGGTGCCCAAGGTGCTCCGGGTGCCCCGGGGGCTCCGGGGCGGGCTCGGCGGGCTCGATCCGTCGGCGTCGCGCGGTGTGGACGGTGCTGACCAGCACCGCCAGGTAGAGGGCCGCGACGAGACCGGTGACGAACAGCATGACGGTGCCGTCGTCGTCTCCGATGCACAGCCCCACGACGAGACCGAGGGCCACCGGCAGGAGCCAGAGCCCCAGGAGCAGCCTGTCGCGCACGGTCAGCACGAGGCCCTCCCCCCGTTCGACGATCCCCGTGACCGCATCCTCGCACCCGGCGACCCCGCGTGTCTGACCCCTCATCCGGGGATGGCGCGGGCGTCCCCGGACGGCGCGGTAACCTCCGGCGTCACACACGCGGGGGCGGCCGTCCTCTGCGGCGCGCCGTGCGGTGCCGGACGGGCACCGCACGTAGAACAGGAGGGTGCCTCGCGCGATCCCCCGACGCGTGCCCTCCCCCAGGCGCACTTCCTCTCGTCCCCCCAGGAGCACCATGCGCACCACCCTCTTCCCCTCGCCTGCCCCGGGAGCAGACCCGGCGTCCCGCCGCGGTGTCGCCGCGGGCAGGCGGATCGTGGCGGGGCCGCTGCACCTCGTCCTGGCGATCGGGCTGGTGGCGGGCTGCGCGTCCAGCACCGCGTCCACCGACCCGGCCCCCGGCCCCGTCCCGGGGACCGTGACGACGGTGCCCGCCGCCCCCTCCCCGAGCGCCGAGCCCGGCAGCACGCCCTCGCCCACGGCCTCGAGGACCCCGGGGACGGTCACCACGGTCACCCCGTCGCCGAGCTCCGCCCCGGAGCCGGCGGAGACCCCCGTCCGGGCCGTCGCCCCGCCCTCGGGGGCGTTCCTCGCCCTGGAGGACCTGCCGGTCGCCGCCGCCGGGACGATGTCCGACTACGACCGTGACGCCCTGTTCGGCGGGTGGATCGACGCCGACGGCGACTGCGAGGACTCCCGCAACGAGGTCCTGGCCCGGGACCTGACCGACATCACCTCCGCCGACGGGTGCAGGGTCGACACCGGCACGCTCGCCGACCCGTACACGGGGGCGTCCATCGACTTCGTCCGCGGGGTCGCGACCTCCGCCGACGTCCAGGTGGACCACGTGGTCTCGCTCGGCAACGCCTGGGTCACCGGGGCGCGCCGGCTCTCCCCGGCCGACCGCGTGGCCCTCGCCAACGACCCGCTGAACCTGCTGGCGGTCGACGGCCCGGCCAACGGCTCGAAGTCCGACCTGGACGCCTCGCGGTGGCTGCCCCCGAACCGGGCCTTCGCCTGCGAGATGGTGGCCGTCCAGATCGCGGTGAAGACCCGCTACGGCCTGTGGGTCACCGCCCCGGAGAGGACCGCCATGGCCGAGGTGCTCTCCGGCTGCCCCGACCAGCAGCTGCCCGGCGGCACGCCGTTCGGCGACATCCCCGGAGGCGCAGGGGCCGCCCCGGCGCCCGCCGAGGAGGCCCCGGCCGGTCAGGCTCCCGTGCCCGCGGACGTGCACTACGCCAACTGCACGGCCGCCCGGGAGGCCGGCGCCGCGCCGCTGCTGCGCGGGGAGCCCGGTTACCGCGAGGCCCTGGACGGCGACTCCGACGGGGTCGCGTGCGAGTAGGACGACACCGGGACGGGGACCGGAGGACGGACGCCACCCGCTGCGCCGCCGCCCCCGCCGTCCCCGCGGCCGCCGCCGGCCGGCGCCGGCCGGCGCCGCGGACGCGCGGCCGCGCTCAGCCCTGCCAGGCGGTCCGACCACCGGCGCGGCCGGCGAACTCCGCCGCGCGGCGGTGCGGCAGCGCGTCCCACAGGGACCCCGCGGCCATGCCGACGAACCACAAGCACGGGAACCACCAGCGCCCGCCGCCCAGGTACAGATAGCACGACACGACGAGGACGAGGGTCAGCGCGATGTTGAGGAACATCAGCGTCATCTGGTGCGGCACAGCGGCCCCCTTCACAGTTCTGCGGCATGCCCTCCGCATCGTGGCACGGCCCGCCCCTCCCCGTCTGACCCCTCTTGGGTGGGCAACTCTCCGGCGGGCCACCCCGGTTCGCCGCCCGGCCCGCCTACAGTGGGAACCCCGCCCCCCAGCGAAGCAGAGGCACCCCATGAGCACGAAGGCCGTCGTCACCAGTCTGTTCCTCGCGTCCGGTCTCGCCCTGGCCGGCTGCGCCGGCGACCCCCCGGCCCAGGAGGACATCCCCGCCGCCCGGACCTCGCCCTCCCCCTCGGGCACGGCCCCGGAGCCGACCCCCGAGCCCACGGAGCCCCAGGAGTCCACCGAGCCCGCGGAGCAGCCCGACGACGCCGACGAGGAGCCGGCCGCGGAGTCGCCGGCGCAGCCCGGGGCCGCGCCCGCGGAGCCCGTCCCCGCCGACGCGTGGTCCGCGTTCTCCACGACGCCCGAAGGACAGCCGTACGCCGGGACCGTCTCCGGGATCGAGCAGCAGGCGGCCCCGGGCGGCGGTCTCGTGCACCGGCTCACCGCGGACACGAACGACCGCGCCGTGGCCGTCGAGATCTGCCGGGCCTACCAGTCAGCGATGAGCACCGGCCAGGACCGGATCGACGTCGTCGACACCGTCGGGCAGCTCCTCGCCTTCGCCCCGGGCGGCCCCGGCACCTGCCAGGTGCAGGTCAGCACGGACGTCGGGGCCGTGCCCTTCCCGGCGAAGTTCAGCTACGAGGAGGCACTGGCCGCGTGGCGGAGCGGGGTGCCCTACTACGACGCCTTCTGCATCAACTACGACCCGGTGACGGAGGCCGGCGCCGCCCAGTGCACGGGCATCGAGAACGGCACCGTGGACAGCGTGACCGGGGAGTACATCGGCGGCTGACCGCGGGCCGGCGCCTCAGGTCCCGCAGTAGGTCGTGTAGGCGCCGAAGTCCTCCGGGGGGCCGGCGGCGTAGCGCTCCAGGCCCGGACGCTCCTCGTAGGGGGCGGTCACCGCCTCAAGGAGCCGTCCCAGCGGGTCGAGGTCGCCGTCCACGGCGGCGGCGAGGGCCTCCTCCACGAGGTGGTTGCGGGGGATGTGCACGGGATTGACGCGGTCCATCGCCTCGGGGTCCGGCCCCACGGCGAGCCAGCGCTCGGCCCAGGCGTCGAAGGCCGGCAGGTCGAGGACCAGGTCGCGCGCGGCGGTCGCGCCGGTGCGGGCGGTCCCGGCGAGGGCGCGGAAGAACGAGGTCCAGTCGACGCGGTTCTGCTGGAGCAGCACGAGCAGGTCGTCGACCAGGAACGAGGCGACCTCGTCGTCGAGGTCCTCGGGCAGGCCGAGCTTCGAGCGGATCCCCGCGGACCAGGCCGCGCTGTACTGCGGCGCGAACGCCCCGAGCGCCCCCTCCGCCAGGGACACCGCCCGGTCCTGGTCCTCGTCCAGCAGCGGCAGCATGGCCTCGGCGAGCCGGGCGAGGTTCCACTGCGCGGCGACCGGCTGGTTCCGGTAGGAGTAGCGCCCGCCGTGGTCGATCGAGCTGTAGACCGCGGCCGGGTCGAAGGCGTCCAGGAACGCGCACGGCCCGTAGTCGATGGTCTCCCCCGAGATGGTCGTGTTGTCGGTGTTCATCACCCCGTGCACGAACCCCAGGAGCATCCACCGGGCCACGAGCGAGGCCTGGGCGGCGACGACCGCCTCGAACAGCGCGAGGTACGGGTGTTCCGCGCCGGCGGCGCCGGGGTGGTGGCGGCTGATGGCGTGGTCGGCGAGCCGGCGCAGGAGGTCGGGGTCGCCCGTGGCGCGGGCGTACTGGAAGGTGCCCA
The DNA here is from genome assembly GCF_049897445.1 of Kocuria sp. LHG3120. Taxonomy (NCBI): domain Bacteria; kingdom Bacillati; phylum Actinomycetota; class Actinomycetes; order Micrococcales; family Micrococcaceae; genus Kocuria; species Kocuria sp. LHG3120. The sequence goes on from NZ_JAFCWG010000002.1 coordinate 582,416, forward strand.
CGCGCAGGTGGCTGCTCGCCACCCGGGCGAGCACGGCCCCCGGCATCAGGGTCTCGCGGCGCACCTGCCGCCCGGTGGCCACCACGGCCAGGGACCGGGTGGTGGGGACGCCCAGGGCGTGCATCGCCTCGCTGACGATGTACTCGCGCAGCATGGGCCCGATCGCCGCGAGACCGTCGCCGCCGCGCGCGAACGGCGTCCGCCCGGAGCCCTTGAGGTGCAGGTCCCGCCGGCGGCCGCCGGCGTCCACGATCTCGCCCAGCAGCAGGGCGCGCCCGTCGCCGAGGCGCGGGGAGAACGCGCCGAACTGGTGCCCGGAGTAGGCCTGCGCCACCGGTGTCGCCCCGGGCGGCACGAGGTTGCCGACCAGCAGGCGTGCGCCCTCCGGGCCGCTGAGCCACTCCGGGTCCAGCCCCAGGTCAACGGCGAGGGGCTCGTTGAGCACCAGCAGCCGGGGTTCGGCGACGTCGTCGGCCCGCCAGGGCACGGACAGCTCCCCCAGCTCCTGGGCGAAGCGGCTCTCGAAGGTGACGGTGGACAGGGCTGCGGTGCTCACGATGTCCACGCTACCCCGCGGACCCGTCGCCGCCGAGGGGTCGGCGGGATCAGGAGTGCCCGGCGGTCCGCAGCACGGCCACGAGGAAGTCGCTGTCCGCCCGGAACGGGCGCAGGTCCCAGGTGGAGAGCAGCACATCGGGCACGAGCCCGGCCCGCTCGGCGTCCTGCAGGAACTCCGCGAACGGGTAGCCGCGGCCGGCGCCGAAGCCCACGGCCACCCGGCCGTCGGCGGCCAGGTGGAGGCGGAGACGGCGCAGCACCTCGAGGCGCGTGCTGGGGGCCAGGAAGGCCATCACGTTGCCGGCGCACACCACGGCGTCGAAGGGCTCCGGGACGCCCCGGGCGGGCAGGTCCAGCTCGGCCAGGTCCCCCACGAGCCACCGGGGACCCGGGTGGTCCTCCTGGGCGGCGGAGACCAGCGCGGGGTCGACGTCGACCCCGACGACGGTGTGCCCGCGGCGGTGCAGGTGGCCGCCCAGCCGGCCGGGACCGCACCCGGCGTCGAGGATCCGGGAGCCGGGCGGGACCATGGCCTCGACCAGCCGCGCCTCCCCCACGACGTCCTCACCGGCGGCCGCCATGGCCCGGAACCGTTCGACGTACCACGACGAGTGCCCGGGATCCGCGCGCACCTTCTGCATCCACATGCTCTGCTCGACCACACGGCCAGGGTACCGCCCGCCGGTCGGGTGCCTGTGCGACGGCGCTGCGCTGCGCGCCGGCTCGTTCAGTCCGCGACGACGGCCCCGACGTCGACCGGTTCGCTGATGAGTCCGTGCTCCCGCATCTGCTCCTCGATGAACTCCAGGGACTCGACGTCGATCTCGGACTTCCACTGCGGGAGGGTCATGGACCCGGCGACCTCGGGCGTCACACGGGCCAGGTCGGGCAGCGCGGTGCGGAACGCGTCCGGGTCCTCCGCCACGGACGCGGCGGTGGCCTCCAGTCCGTTCCGAAAGGCCTCGATCACCTCGGGGTTCTGCTCGCGGTACTCCTGGGTGGCCAGGTAGGACCCGACCATCAGGCCGGGGCGGGCCTCCACGTACGGCCACAGGACGGGCCGGGCCCCGGACTCCGCGCCGATGGTGACGAACGGCTCGATCTCCCACGCCGCGTCGATCTGTCCCCGCTCGAGAGCGGGGATCATGTCGGGGAAGCCGATCTCCACGAACTCGACGCCGGCCGGATCCACCCCGTGCTCCTCCAGCGCGGCGGAGATGGTGACGTCGCCGATGTTCTCGAGGGTGTTGACCGCGATGGTGCTGCCGGCCAGGTCCGCCGGTTCGCGGATGTCGCTGTTCTCCGCGACGAGCACGGCCGAGAAGTCCTCCCCCTCGGTCTCGGAGCCGAAGGTGCCCGGAGCCACCATGGTGATGGGCAGGCCCTTCTCCACGGCCAGCAGGGCGCTGACCGTGTTGGAGCCGGCCAGCTGCAGCCCGCCGCTCATCAGTCCGGGCACGGCCGCCGCCCCGCCGGCGCTGACGTCGACGGTGACGTCGAGGCCCTGCTCCTCGAAGAAGCCCTGCTGCACGCCGTAGTTCAGGTATGCGGAGGGGACGCCGGCGGTCTCGGCGACATTGACGGCGACGGGTGCGGCCGGGTCCAGCCCCTCGGCCTCCGGGGACTCGGCCCCGGTCCCGCATCCGGCCAGCAGCAGGGCTGCGGCGGCCGCGCTGACGAGTGGCATGCGCTTCATCGTGGACTCCTTCGTCGTGTGGTCGTGTGGTCGTGCGGTGCATCGCGGTGGTGACGTGCCCGGTGTCCTGGGCGCACGGGGCGCACGGGGCGCTCAGCCGGTCCGGTCCGGGCCGTCCGCGGCCCGGAGCTCGTCGAGGCTGTAGCCGGCGACCTGCTGGTACCGCCGGGAGATCGCGGCGATCTCCTCCGCGCTGATGACGTCCTCGATCCGGTCGAAGGGCCGGTCCCCGGTGCGTTCCCACACCTCGCGGATGATGGTGTCCGGCGGGGACGTCCGGTTGGCCAGGACCACGGCCGACGTCCGGGGCAGCCGCTCGGCCTCGTAGTCGGCGAGCGCCTGCAGCGGGCCGGTGCCGGCGGCCAGCAGCTCGGCGAGCCGGTGCGCGTCGAGGACGGCCTGGCCGGCGCCGTTGGACCCGCGCGGCACCATGGGGTGGGCCGCGTCGCCGAGCAGGGTCACCCGGCCGAAGGTCCAGCGCGGGAGCGGGTCCTGGTCCACCATCGGGTACTCGAGCACGGTCTCGGCGCCCGTGATGAGCGCGGGGACGTCCAGCCAGTCGAACGTCCAGTCCTGGAAGACGCCCAGGAAGTCCTCCAGGCGGCCCTCCCTCGTCCAGTCGCGGCGGGCCCGCTGCGGGGCCTCGAGCTCGGCGACCCAGTTGACGAGCTGGTTGCCGTCGTCGTCGATGTCGCGGATGGGGTAGACCACCATCTTGCCGCTGGCGAGCCAGCCGATCCGCGCCATGCTCGCGCCTGCGAGGAAGGGCGGCGCCACGGTCGTGCCGCGCCACATGGTGACCCCGGAGTACCGCGGCTCGCCCTCGTCCGGATAGAACTGCCGGCGCACCGCGGAGTGGACGCCGTCACAGGCGACGACGACGTCCGAGCGGACGTCGGGCAGCTCGGCGCCGTCGCTGGTCCGGGTGAACCGGGCGACGGCGCCGGCGCCGTCCTGGTCCACGGACTCGCACCGGTGGTCGGTGACCACCGCGTCCTCGCCCAGGCGCTCGCGCACGGCGTCGAGGAGCACCTGCTGCAGGTCGCCGCGGTGGATCGAGAACTGCGGGCTGTCGTACCCGGCGTGACGCCCCGCCGGCTCGGCGTGGATGATCTGCCCGATCGAACGCCCTGCGGTTGCTGCTGATGCTCCGCGACCGCGACTCCCTCCGGGTCACGGACGCCGCCGCGGAGCTGGGCGTGGCCCGCTCCACGGCCCACCGGCTCCTCATGACCCTGGCCCACGAGGGCTTCGTCCAGCAGGAGCGCAACTCCTGCGCCTACCGGCCGGGTCCGCAGCTGCTCGAGTTCGCGCTCTCCTCCGCCGGCATCCCGGAGCTGCGCCAGGTCGCGCACCCGCTCCTGGAGACGCTCTGCGCCGCCCTCGAGGAGACCGTCAACCTCATGGTCCTCGAGGGGCCGAGTGTGCGGTTCGTCGACAGCGTGGAGTGCGACCGTCCCGTGCGGGTCAGCGGACGGACCGGCGCCCTGCTCTCGGTGCACGCCACGGCCGGCGGCAAGGTCCTCCTGGCCCCGGCGGACCCGGCGGCGGCTCAGGCCCTGCTCGAGGCCGGCCTCCCCCGCATGACCGGGCGCACCACCACGAGCCCCAGGATCCTGCGCGAGGAGCTGGCGGACATCCGGCGTTCCGGCTACGCGCTCAATCTCGGCGAGAGCCTCGACGGCCTGCACGCGGCGGCCGTTCCCGTCACCGACGCAGCGGGCAGGGCCCTGGCGGCGCTGGCCGTGAGCGTCCCGGCCGACCGGGGCGGCCTCTCGGGTCTGCGGCGCCACGTGCGCGCACTGCAGGAGACGGCGGGACAGATCGGCGGACTGCTCTGACCGGCGGTAACCGGGCCCGTCCGTTCCCCTCCGTTTCCAAGCTATAGCGCTCCCGGGGGCTTGTGGCAAGACCCCCTGCGCGCCGCAGAATGCTCGGGCCGGGAGCGGCACCTGCGGACGGAGGGGCAGCAGATGGACGAGCACGCGGTGGTCGTCGGCGGCGGGCCGACGGGTCTGATGCTGGCGGGAGAGCTGGCGCTGGCGGGGGTCGACGTCGTCGTCCTCGAGCGGAGGACCGGTCAGGAGCTCGTCGGCTCGCGCGCCGGCGGGCTGCACGCGCGGACCATCGAGGTCCTCGACCAGCGCGGCGTCGCCGACCGGTTCCTCACCGAGGGCACGACCGCCCAGGTCGCCGGGTTCGCCGGCACCCCCCTGGACATCAGCGACTTCCCCACCCGTCACCCCTACGGTCTCGCGCTGTGGCAGAACCACATCGAGCGGCTCCTGGCCGGCTGGATCGGCGAGCTGGGGGTACCGATCCGCTACGGGCACGAGGTGACGGGCGTGGCCCAGGACGGCACGGGCGTCGGCGTCGAGTCCGCCGACGGCCGACCGCTGCGGGCGCAGTACGTCGTCGGGTGCGACGGAGGGCGGAGCCGGATCCGGAAGGCTGCGGGCATCGGGTTCCCCGGGTGGGACCCGACGACGAGCAGTCTGCTCGCCGAGGTGGAGCTGGCCGAGGAGCCGGAGTGGGGCATCCACCAGGACGCCGTCGGCAAGCACGCCTTCCGCCGGCCCCAGGACGGAGGTCCGGCGGGGGTCATGGTGACCGAGCGCCACGTGGGGCCCGGCCGTGAGCCCACCCTGCGCGATCTCCGCGCGGCGCTCGTCGCGGTGTACGGGACGGACTACGGGGTGCACAGCCCCACCTGGATCACGCGGTTCACCGACACGACCCGGCAGGCGGCGTCCTACCGGAGCGGGCGCGTCCTGCTGGCCGGCGACGCCGCGCACGTGCACGCCCCGGACGGTGGGCAGGGCCTCAACACCGGGGTGCAGGACGCGGTGAACCTGGGCTGGAAGCTGGCCCAGGTCGTCGGAGGGACCTCACCGGAGGACCTCCTGGACAGCTACCACGCCGAACGACACCCGGTGGCCGCCCGCTTGCTGCGCCTCACCATGGCGCAGGTCGCGCTGCGCCGCCCCGACGACCGCGTCCGGGCCGTGGGCGAGACGGTCGCCGAGCTCCTGGCCATGGACGAGCCGCGCCGGCGGTACGCGGCGACGATGTCCGGCCTGGACATCCACTACGACCTCGGCGCGGGACACCCGCTGCTCGGGCGCCGCATGCCTGATCTCGACCTCCGCACGGCCGGCGGCCCGGCGCGGGTCTTCGCCCTCCTGCACGAGGCACGGCCGGTGCTGCTCGAGCTCGGCACGCCCGGCGGTGTCGACATCGGGCCCTGGGCGGACCGCGTGCGACTGGTCACCGCCGCGCACCACGGCCGCTGGGAGCTCCCGGTGCTCGGGCCGGTCACCCCGCCCACCGCGGTGCTGATCCGGCCGGACGGGCACGTGGCCTGGGTGGGCGAGGGCGACACGTCAGGGCTCGAGGCCGCGCTCACCACCTGGTGCGGTCCGCCGGCGGGGCCCCGTGCCGTCAGCGCAGATCGAACCGGTCGAGCTCCATGACCTTGACCCACGCGGCGACGAAGTCGCGCACGAACTTCTCCTGCGCGTCGTCGCTCGCATAGACCTCCGAGATCGCCCGCAGCTGGGAGTGCGAGCCGAAGACCAGATCGGCGGCGGTGGCCGTCCACCTGAGCTCGTCCGTGGCGAGATCACGGATCTCGAAGACCTCCTCCGAATCCTCGGACGCCCTCCACTCCGTGCCGGCGGTGAGGAGATTGACGAAGAAGTCGTTGGTCAGCGCCTCCTTCCGGTCGGTGAGGACACCGTGCTCCGACTGCCCGTGGTTCGTCCCCAGGCTCCGCATGCCGCCGACCAGGACCGTCATCTCGGGGGCGGTGATGTTGAGCATGTACGCGCGGTCGAGCAGCAGCGTCTCGGGCGAGAGCCGCACGTCGGACTGCACGAAGTTCCGGAAGCCGTCGGCCTGCGGCTCGAGCACCGCGAAGGACTCGACGTCGGTCTGCTCCTGCGCGGCGTCCGTGCGCCCGGGCCGGAACGGGACCTGGACCGGGTGACCGGCGTTCCGGGCCGCGCGCTCGACGGCCGCGCAGCCGCCGAGCACGATCAGGTCGGCCAGCGAGATCCTCGTGCCGTCGGACCGACCGCCGTTGAAGTCCTCCCGGACCTGCTCGAGGACGCGCAGCACCTCGGCCAGCCGCCCCGGCTCGTTCACCTCCCAGCCGCGCTGCGGCTCGAGCCGGATGCGGGCGCCGTTGGCCCCTCCCCGGTTGTCGGTGCCCCGGAAGCTCGCCGCGGAGGCCCACGCCGTGGAGGCCAGCTGCGCCACGGTCAGCCCCGAGCCGAGGAGGGTCTCCTTCAGGGCGGCGACGTCCTCGTCCCCGACCAGCTCGTGGTCGACCGCCGGGACCGGGTCCTGCCACAGCTGCGGCTCCGGGACCCACGGCCCCAGGAAGCGCGTGACCGGGCCCATGTCGCGGTGCAGCAGCTTGTACCAGGCCTTGGCGAACGCCTCGGCGAACTCGTCCGGGTGCTCGTGGAACCGCCGCGAGATCTTCTCGTACACCGGGTCCGCCCGGAGCGCGAGGTCGGTCGTCAGCATCGTCGGCCGGTGCTTCCGCCCCGGGTCGAAGGCGTCCGGGACGGTCTCGGTCGCGTCCTCGGCGACCCACTGGTGGGCCCCCGGCGGGCACTCGGTCAGCTCCCACTCGTGGCCGAACAGGTTGCCGAAGAAGCCGTTGCCCCACTGGGTCGGGGTGCTGGTCCAGGTCACCTCCAGACCGCTGGTGATCGTGTCCGGCCCCTTGCCCGTCCCGTAGCTGCTCCTCCAGCCCAGGCCCTGCCCCGTGACCGGGCACGCCTCGGGCTCGGGGCCCACGTGGTCGGCGGGCCCGGCCCCGTGGGTCTTCCCGAAGGAGTGCCCGCCGGCGATGAGCGCGACCGTCTCCTCGTCGTTCATGGCCATGCGGCCGAACGTGTCGCGGATGTCCCGGGCGGACGCGAGCGGGTCGGGGTTGCCGCCGGGGCCCTCGGGGTTGACGTAGATCAGTCCCATCTGGACCGCGGCCAGCGGGCCCGAGAGCTCGCGATCGCCGGCGTAGCGCTCGTCGCCGAGCCAGGTGTCCTCCGGGCCCCAGAACATCTCCTCGGGCTCCCACACGTCCTCGCGCCCGAAGCCGAAGCCGAACGTCCGGAAGCCCATCGACTCGAGCGCCACGTTCCCTGCGAGCACCAGCAGGTCGGCCCACGAGATCTTCCGGCCGTACTTCTGCTTGACCGGCCACAGCAGGCGCCGGGCCTTGTCCAGGTTGGCGTTGTCCGGCCAGCTGTTGAGCGGGGCGAACCGCTGGGCGCCCTCCCCGGCTCCCCCGCGGCCGTCCGCGATCCGGTAGGTGCCGGCCGAGTGCCAGCTCATCCGGATGAACAGCCCTCCGTAGTGCCCGAAGTCGGCGGGCCACCAGTCCTGCGAGGTGGTCATGAGCTCGACGAGGTCGCGCTTGAGCTCCTCGACGTCGAGCGTGGCGAACTCCTTCGCGTAGTCGAAGTCGGGGCCCAGCGGGTCGGTCGTGGTCGAGTGCTTCCGCAGGACGTTCAGGTCCAGCTGGTTGGGCCACCAGTCCTGGACCGTCCGCGGCTGACCGGTCTTGGGGGTGGGCGCGTCGATCGCCGGGTTCTCGCTCTCGCTGCCGTGCACGGGAGCATCAGGCGTCTGGGACATGGGTCTTCCTTCCAGGATGGCGGTACCGGTCCGGGGCCGGCGGTGGCCGGGTGGGGTGCTTGGCCGAGGGGCGCCGCTCAGGGAACCGAGCCGGTCCCGCCCCGGCTACCAGCACATGATGGCGGTGTCCCCGGACTGTCCTGCCCAGGCGAGCCTGACGCGGACGACGTACCGCCTCCCCCGGAAGAGCTTCGCCGACAGGGTGGAGTTGCGGTCCTCCCCGCTGTCGTCGTCGCCGGCGAGGAAGCGCAGCTCTCCGTCGACCTCCTCGAAGAGCACCAGGGTGGTGTCCGCCGTCCCGAAGGTGGCGATCTGGTGCTTCCGCGACAGGGCGGGGGTGATCTCGAAGTCCGCCTGCTGCCCCGGGACCAGGGTCAGGGGCGTGGACCGGAACGGCTCGAGCGTCGGGAGCACGTGCGGCAGGACCGGGTAGAACTTCCGCACCCAGTCCTGGTCCTTGGCCGACAGGCCGCCCGGAGGGCTGATGCCCGGCTGGTAGCGGGCGGGCTCCTTGATGAGGCCTCCGGGGAAGGAGTACTGCATCACCGAGTCGGGGTCCCAGGTCGAGCCCTCCACCTCGTCCTGGCCCAGTTTGCGCAGGACGTTGTGGTGTGTGGTCTCCGGGGACCAGTGGTTCGGTGCCCCGGCGAAGAACGCGTAGACCTTCGCCTCGTCCCAGACGATCCCGGCGAACGGGTTCTGGTGCTCGTGGGGCAGGCCCATCGTGTGGCCGATCTCGTGCAGCGCCGTGGTGCGCCCGTACTCGTCGGTCAGGTCCCAGCCGAAGTTCATGGTCGCGTCCTGGGTGCCGATCGTCAGGACGTCCCTGCCCAGATAGGACCACGACCCGTCGGCCTGGTCGAAGGAGATCCGGACCTCGGCCTCCCCCGGCTCGTCCACCTCCTGGAACCCGAGGCCGATCTCCAGGTCCTTCCACTCCCGGAACGCGCTGCGCACCGCCTGGCGCTGCGGCTCGGGGCCCTCCCGGAACGCGTAGCGGAGCACTGTCCCGTTGACCCACTTCTGGGCCATCACCCGGACGAGGCGCTGTCTGATGCCCACCAGCCCCTCCGGGAGGGGACGCACGATGCGCGGCTTGGCAGCACAGTAGGGACGAACTGAGGAATTCATCGTTCTCGGCTCCTGGACAAGCGCCTGTCGTGTGATCGCGACTCCCGCACGTCCCGTTCGGGATGGCAGGAGGACCCCCGGCAACCGTTCTCCAACGCTTTCTTGCGGCGTACGGAGAATACCGGCGGAGTGATGTGCATCGACATAATCACGGGTGGGTCGCACGTCAAAGCAGACGGACGTTCCCGTGCTGCGGCTGTGACCATGTGACGCCGAGATGAAGAATTCCCGTGCACGGGTTCGGGCCCAGGTCAGAGCGTGTTTCGATGTGCTGACGGGAATTCCGGGAATTTTCGCGACCGCTGATTGTTGTCCGGCGATTTCTTTCCCGTCACACGGGGCCCGATATCGGGCAGCCGTTCCGTGCCCGCACGGCATTTGCTGTACTGACCTCGGGGATCGAACCTGCCGAAGGGGCGTGGACAGCATGGAACGGTATGCCGACCTGGTGCTGGAGGGCGGGGGCGTCAAGGGCATCGCCCTGGTCGGGGCCATCGAGGTCCTCGAGGAGCACGGCTACCACTTCAAACGGGTCGCCGGCACCTCCGCCGGTGCCATCGTCGGGGCCCTGGTCGCCGCCGGCGCCCCGGCGAGCAAGCTGGTGGACATCATCGGCTCCGTCCAGTACCCGGACTTCCGCGACGGCTCCCGCCTCACGCGCTACACCGCCGGCAAGGCCGCCGGGATCCTCGCCCGCAACGGCATCTACCTCGGCGAGCACCTCCGATCCTGGTTGCAGTCCCAGCTCGACGAGTACGGGGTGCGGACCTTCGCCGACCTGCCCTACACCGACGAGGAACGGCCCCCCGCCCCGGAGCGCTCCTACCGGCTGGTGGTCACCGCCTCGGACATCAGCAGGGGCCGGCTGCGCTACCTGCCCTGGGACTACGACGACTTCGGCCGTGACCGGGGCGCCCAGCACGTGGTCGAGGCGGTCCGGGCCTCGATGTCCATCCCCTTCTTCTACCGGCCCGTCCGCTGGGACACCGCCGACGGGAAGAAGGCCTGGCTGGTCGACGGCGGCATGCTCTCCAACTTCCCGATCGCCGCCTTCGACGCCCCGCCGGGCACCGTTCCGAGGTGGCCGACACTGGGCATCAAGCTCTCGGCCCATCCGGACGCGGTCCAGGGCAAGGGTTACCCGATCAAGGGGCCGGTGAGTATGAGCCGGGCCATGCTCAAGACCATGACCGGCTTCTACGACCAGATGCACATCGAATCCCTCGACGCCCAGGCCCGCACGATCTTCGTCGACACCGGCGCCATCCGTGCCACCGACTTCAACCTCACCGACGAGGACCGGGACTTCCTCTACCGCAGCGGCCGGGCCGCCGCCGAGAAGTTCCTCGACGGCTCGGCCACCCGCCCACCGTGGGACTTCGACGCCTACATCGCCGCACACCGCTGAGGCGTGCGCAGGCCTGCCAATCCGGTCGAGCCAGAGTGCCGGAACCGTCCCGCCCGCCGGCCGGAAGCCCGGGCTCACCGGGCCGGCCGTGGGACTCGCTCATCCGGAGGACGGGGAGGCAGTGACGCCGTCCGCGGCGTCCTCCGCCGCGACCTGGGCGTACGACGCCGAGACCCGGCGGTAGACCGGGGTCAGGAAGGCCAGCAGCGCGGCGGCGATCATGACGATGCCGGCCACCAGGAACACCAGGGCGATGCCGCGTGAGGTGCCCTCGCCGAGCAGCGGGGCCAGCTGGGCGCCGCCCTCCGCGGACCGCGCGTACGGGATGATCCAGAACTGGGCGATCGGTGCGATGAGGAACGCGGTGACCGGCGCCGCCGCGGACTCGAACGCCATGGCGAAGCCGAAGACACGGCCCTGCCGCTCCAGCGGCACGACCCGCTGGATGACCGTCTGTTCCGCCGCCTCCACGAAGGGGAAGAGCACCATGTAGAGCCAGATGCCCAGGACGTACAGCCAGGCCCACTCCCGCACGGTGAACACCGCGCCGAGCACGCCCATCGCCATCACCGCGAACAACATGGTGCGCAGCGGATTGGACCCCAGCCCGAACTTGCCGATCAGCGCCCCGCCCACGATGAAGCCGGTGGCGCCGAGCGCGAAGACCGCGCCCCAGATCTCCACGGGGAACATCTCCAGACCGTACGGGTCCATCAGGGCCATGTAGACGCCGCCGATGAAGTTGTTGAACGTCGAGAACAGGATCAGCGCGAACAGCCCGGACACGGCCAGCACGGCGGCGAACGCCCCCCGCAGGTCGAAGCTGCCGTGGGCGTCCGTGGCCGCGGCGCGCACCTCCTCGGGCATGCGCAGCGTCAACAGGTGCCCGAAGGCCACGGCCGTGAGCGCCACGGCGACCACGACCGTCCAGCCCATGCCCAGCAGTCCGACCGAGAGCCCGGAGAGCACCGAGGTCACGATGAACATCAGGCCCTGCACCATGCCCACCAGGCCGTTGGCGTTGGCGCGCCGGTCCGGCTCGATGAGGATCGTGACCGTGGTGGACAGGGCGATGTTGCGCATGTTCTCGACCACCGCCCCGATCAGGACGACCAGGGCGAAGACCCAGATCCACGGGCGGGTCAGGTCCGCCATCGAGGCCGCCGGGGCGAGGAGGAACAGGACGCCCGCCAGCACGAACATCACCAGGGTGAAGGCTGCGGCGAAGCGCATCACGGCGAGCTTGCGGTAGCGGTCCACGAAGGTGCCGAAGCTGATGCTGGAGAGCGCGATGAGCAGCATGTAGGCGCCGCCGACCACCCCGGTGGCGATGACGTTGCGCGTCTCCAGATACACCCAGAACGTCAGGGCGAACCAGAGGTAGCTGGTCGTGATGTTGGCGAGGGCGGTGTTCACCAGGATCCCGGCGAAGGTGCGGGACCGCTGCGCCGGGCTGCGCACCGAGGTGTCCACGGCCTCGGGATCGACCAGTCCCGGTGGTGTCCCGGCGTCATCGGTCGGAGCGGACGTGGCGGTCGCGTCCGCGGGAAGTGCCGCACGGCCTGCGGGTGCCGAGGCGGCCCGGGACCGGCCCGGTTCCTGCTCGTTCATGCGGCTCAGTCTAGTGACGGGCGCGGACAGGCTAACGGCCCGGAGCCGACGACGGAACGCCGCCGTGACCGCCCGGCGACCCGCCACCCCCGGGTCCGGCCGAGCACGCCGCACCGGATGATCCCCGCCGAACAGACCCGCCGTTCCGAGGCCGACTAGCCCGCGCCTCGTGCTGAGGGCGCACGAGGATCCTCGCTCGCGCGTGGGCGCGCCGTCATCCGGGGGCAACGGGTTGACCCCCGGATCCCGTGGCGAAAAACTGGGCACCACGGATGTCGTCGGAGCACACCGGAGGACCACGTCATGGGCATCATCCAGGTCGACCTCTTCCTCACCCTCGACGGCGTCTACCAGGCCCCGGGCGGGCCCGACGAGGACCGTGCGGGCGGCTTCGATCTCGGCGGCTGGCAGGGGGCGTACTTCGACGACGAATCGGGCGCGACGATCGGCGCCGGGATCGAGCGCATCGACGCACTGCTGCTCGGTCGCCGGACCTACGACATCTTCGCCGGCTACTGGCCGGACCACAGCGACGCCGACCCGATCGCCGCGACGTTCAACACGGTGCCGAAGTTCGTCGTGTCCCGCACGCTGACCGACCCGTCGTGGGAGGGAACCACGGTGCTGACGGAGGTCGCCGCCGAGGTGCGCGCCCTCAATGACCGGTTCGACGAGATCCACGTCATCGGCAGCGGCGACCTCGTGCGGACCCTGCTGAGGGAAGACCTCGTCGACCGGCTGAACCTGCTCCTCTATCCGCTGGTGCTGGGCTCGGGCAAGCGCGTCTTCGGCGACGGCACCGTCCCGGCCGCCTTCACCCTGGCGCAGCCGCCGCGGGCGTTCCCGAAGGGAGCGGTCTCGCTCGTCTACGAGCGGGCCGGCGATCCGGTCACCGGCGTGGACGTCTCCCAGCCGGCGCAGGAAACGACTCCGTGACGCCCTGATCTCCGCATCCCTCTCACCGGCGACCCGGCCTCCGGGTGACCGGTGCCGCCGCCGCGTCGATCACGTGGAGGAAGACATCCAGAGGGATCCGCTATAATGCGGCCGTCCGAACCCGCGAAGAAGGGCCTGGGATGGACGAGCTGGAGGCACCGCGGTACCGGGTGCCGTTGCGGCTGCAGGGTGTGGAAGGCAGGATGGCCACCTTCGTGGTGCCGTCGGAGTTCGCAGTGCACATTGCCTCGGCCACGCCGGCGAAGAACGCCTGGACCCGCGATTTCAACACGGGTCTCGTCGGAGGGGTCCGCATCGATCGATCCACCACGCCGCCGACGGTTGTCAGCTATCTCACCCGGCCCTTGAAGCAGCTCGACGTTGCCGGCGAAGGATGGGTGGCGCTGCTCCGGCGTGACACGCGGCCCCGGGCCAAGAGGCCCTACCAGTTGGTCTCCGTGACCCGCAGCATCGGTCAGGGCAAGGCCAAGAGCTCGGACGGCGGTCCGGCGCCGGTTCCGGTCCACATCGCCCCGCCCATGGCCCTGGACGACCGGATCTGATGTCCTGGCCTCACGGGCGCACCACCCAGGAGACCCGGTGGAGGGGGGACGGCGATGCCGAACGAGGAGGTCTTCGTACCCTACGGCCCCACTCACTGGGTTGCTCTGGGCGTCTGCGTCCTCGGGGCTGTGCTCGTGGTGATGCTGGGTCGCCGCCTTCGGGGCTCCCCGGCCGAGGTGGGTTTTTCTCGGGCTTTCGCCGCGGTGCTGACCACGTACGCGGTGACGATGCTCGTCTACCGGTCGGTGCCGGACCATTTCGACGTCCACATCTCCCTGCCGGTCCATCTTTCGGACCTCGCGTGGATGGTCGCTGTCATCGCCCTGTGGACACGGGCCCGCTGGGCGACGGCGCTCACCTACTACTGGGGACTGACTCTCAACCCGCAGGCCATCCTCACCCCGGCACTCGACTCGCCGGACTTCCCCCACATCGACTTCATCGACCTCTGGGTCCAGCACATCCTGGTCCTCTGGGCCACCCTGTACCTGATCTGGGGACGTGGCGGCCGCGTCGACTGGGGCAGCTACCGCCTGGCCATGGTCGTCACCGTCACGTGGGCCATGGCTGCCTTCGGACTCAACAACTGGCTGGGGACCAACTACGGCTTCCTCAACGGCAAGCCGGACAACCCCTCGATCCTCGATCTGTTCGGGCCCTGGCCGTGGTACCTGCTGGTGGAGTTCCTCATCATCGCCGTGGCCTGGGCGCTCATCACCTGGCCGTGGACGAGCCGGCGACAGAGCACAGCCGAGCCCCGGGTCGGTGCGGAAGGCTGAGGCAACACGGCACCACGGCATCGAGTCATGCCTGTCGACGACGGCGGTCCGCATGGCTCAGGCCGGGATGTACATTGCCAAGGCACTTGGTCCTCGGGACCAATCCCCACATCACGGAATGGCGTGGAGTGATACATCGGCGGGCACTTCGCCGGTGACAAATTACATGGTCCTTTTTCACCAATCCGCGGGCAGGCGGTCCAGTGACTCTCACTGAAGTCGCATGAAATAGAAAGCATTCGCCGTGCTGGTGAAGTAGGGGAAATGGATTGCGGCTGAGTTTCTTCCATCGAGAGCGAGCATTTGCTGTTGCGCTGTCCGTCCCTCCATTACGTAGGGGCGATCGGTACGCGCCTAGTTGATCGCCTTACTTAGTTGCTGAGACCCCGCCGACTCGACGTTTCACTCTAGTATCAGATCGACGGCTCCTAGAGAAATGCGTTCTGATCTGATTTCTGCTTCTTGACATGGGCGGCCAGCGACTACACAGACGCACCCAGGATTCAAGATCCCGGCTGCCCCCGCTCCACATACAAAGCACACCAGTGTCACGAGATCGCAAGTGGAAGCCTATTTCTCGTGAGCCCCAATTCGCGTAGCTGACTCGGAGACATATCATGAAAGAGCATCTACCTACTAGGTAAGTGTCTGATCTTTGACTGTTGACGAAACACGACTTGTCCTTACTCATGAGTTTCAGGCTGCACTGTCTCAGTTGGAACGAGGAGATTACCTCTTCCTGACCGGTAAGGCTGGAGCGGGTAAGTCCACGCTAGTGCGGCAGTTTCTAGCCGCCACTAATCGCAACGTGGTCGTGGCGGCCCCAACGGGGATCGCGGCTCTCAATGTCGAGGGCTACACCATCCATCGCTTGTTCTCTTTCGGCCAGGGCACCACGGCGGAGTACGTCCGCAGCAGTGGCTACTACCCTGGCCGGTTCGCGAAGACCCTGAAGAAACTCGACACTTTGATCATCGATGAGGCCTCGATGATCCGGGCTGATCTGTTCGACTGCCTGGCCATCGCCCTGGAGCGATTTGGCCCACGCCCGGGGAAACGGTTCGGCGGAGTCCAATTGGTGCTGGTCGGTGACCTCTACCAACTCCCGCCTGTGGTCACCGACGGTGAGCGGGAGCATTTCAGCACTCGATACGAATCCCCGTACTTCTTCTCGGCCGATCACTACGACTCCCAGGCCTTCCCGACGGTGGAGCTGACCAGCGTCTTCCGCCAGGTCGGTGACACCCGGCTGGTGGAGATCCTCAACGCCGTACGTGAAGGCGCGCTGCTGGAGGACGACCGGGCCGATCTCAACAGCCGCACCGCCCCCTCTTTTCGCCCACCACTGCATGAGTTCTGGTTGACGTTGACGACCACCAACCGGATGGCCACCGCCCGCAATCGCGAGATGCTCGAGCAGATCGATGAGCCCGCCACCCACCACCCGGGCCAAATGGTGGGACCGCTAGACGGGTTCGATCCGCCAGCCGAGAAAGAACTCGTGTTCAAGACCGGGGCCCAGATCATGATGCTCACCAACGACCCTCAGGACCGGTGGGTCAACGGGACCCTCGCCCGAATTGCGGGTCATCGGATCGAGGGCGGCGAGCAGCGCGTCACGGTCGAATTCCCCCGCGGCGAAACGGTCGAGATCGGCCCGCACACCTGGGAGGTCACCCGCCCCGTCGTCAAGGCCGGTGCGCTACGGCACGAGGTGATCGGGACCTACACCCAGTTGCCGTTCCGACTGGCCTGGGCCATCACCATCCATAAGAGCCAGGGGCAGACCCTGGATCGCGTGGTGGTCGACCTGTCCGGGGGCACCTTCGCCGACGGCCAGCTCTATGTGGCTTTGAGCCGGTGCACCTCCCTGAACGGGCTGGTGCTGCGCTGCGATGTGGCGCCCAAGGACCTGAAGGTCAACCAGCGAATCCGCCGGTTCCTGCGCTCCAAGGGTGCCGAAACCACCTCGCTCGGCACCGCTTACCTGGGTCTGTGCACCGTCGGAGATGAGGGCGATCGGTGGCGGCCGCGCCCTGCCGAGATCGCCCTGGTCACCGACGACGGACTGGAACTCACCACGCGGGTCAACCCCACCCGCGACATCGGCGAGGCTTGGGGGCAGTACGGCATCAGCGCCGGTGACGTGCAGCTGGCCCCGTTGCTCATCGAGGCCTGGGCTGCCCTGACACCCCACCTGAGCGGGCGGACCCCGGTGGGCGTCAACATCGACCGTGACCTCGGGTACCTCGACTTCGAACTCAAACGCAACGGCTATGTCGCGCAGATGCCAGTTGGCACAGACATCGATGAAGACCAGATCGGGGCCCGTGACAGGAAACGACTCGAGGCACCCACCGCCTTGGAACGCGCCCACGCACTTCGGAACATCGCCGCGAAACTCACTCCCAACGATGCCTTCGCCGATGTCTTCCCCGACCCCACCGGCCACACCGGCTACCTGATGCCCCGCCCCAACGGCCGCACAACCTTTCTCGTCGGCGGCCAGATCCCACCGTCTTCAACCCCGCGCAAGGTGCTGGCTCCGAAACTACAGGCGGCTTCACGCCGTGCACGGCTGGACCCACAGGCCCAAGACGTCGCTCAAGCGGTATCAGCAATCACTGGGACACCAGTCCTCGACGACACCTACACCGAGGACGGCCGACACGACATCGAGCAAGTCATGGTGGCCGGAGCCCGCATCTGCTTCACCGGCTCCGCCAGGGACGACCGAGGACGCAATCTGTCGCGGGAGGACCTGAAAGAGTTGGCGACCCGCCGCGGACTCCAGCCGGTTGACACCGTCACCAAGACCAAGTGCGAGGTCCTCATCTCAGCTGAGGCAGGATCCCAGTCAGGCAAAGCCCAGAAGGCTGCCCAGTGCGGCAAGCCAGTCTTCACTGCCGAAGAGATTCTGGCCTGGGCCATTGGAAAGAAGCCAAACACTTCGCCGGAGGCCGGAATGCGGCCTCTTCCGGAAGTAGAGATAACCCATGTCCCTCGGAATCCTGCCGCGTCAACTCCGGCAACGCCCACTCCTCAACCGAAGCGGCGTGCGAGGGCACGGACCACGGCGCCAGCCATAAGAACCACATCCGGGCCCGCCAAGACTCCCAGCAATCCGGAGACACCGAAGGTTCCTCCGATGCCAGAGAAGCCAACCTTCCAGCCAGTCAATCCCCCGCAAGCAGAGCCGGCCAGGAAAATGAAGACCGCGCCAGCACCAGCCTCTCTGCCCGAGGCCGCGAAGGCGCAGCAGCCACCTGCTCACCAGAAACGAGGCCTACCACCAGTAACAGCACCACTCCAGGCACCGGAGACGACCCCCGAGCCACGGCAGTGGCCTCCGCCATCTCGGCGTGGGACACCCGTCGGAGATCCCAGTTCCGCGAATAAGCCGGAGCCGACCTTTCCGACGCCGCTCCCGCCAACCCAACACGCCTCCGGTGAAGGAGGTCCGAGGTCAGCCCATCCGCAGATGGGCGCACACCATCAGCCGTACCCGCTGGTAGATAACCTGCCTGCTCAGGCGCCAACTCCGATAAAGGCTTCGAAGGGCCAGCGGAAGTGCCACCTCACCATGGGCGCAATCTTCCTCTTCCTGACCGTAGGCATGTTTATCCTCGCAGTGATCGGCGCAATCATCCTTCCGGCCTCAGAATTCTGGATCGCACCGGTCGCCCTTGCCTGGCTGGACGCTCTCATCCAGAGCCCGGTATGGATCATATGGAGCATCAAACGGAGCCGACGGAACCGGTAGGCACGGATGTTGATAAGGCGGGAGTTGACTACGTCGTCGGAGCCACTGACGCCGTCCACCTCTCCAGCATGGCCTCGACCACCCGCACATCGCCGCGGAAGAGCTCCACGTCGGTGTCGGCCAGGACGGCGAAGATCTGGCCGGGTACAGCGTCCATCCGAATCTCACGCCACCGTGGAATCGTGCATCTGATGCACGAGGATTGCGCTGACCAGCGCCGCGGCAAGCCCCGCTGAGCGATCCGACGTCCGGCACAGTCCGGCGGACCGCGCTGCGCCGCGGAACCGCAGCGAAGTCGGTCCGACGGGAGTTCCAAATAGATGCGAGGACTCCCGTGGGTTCAACGCCGCTAACCGGACCATATGAAAAGCGGTGGGCACTCGTGGGTCCCGTAGGTGTGGTTCGGCTCGGCCGTGGCCCTCAGGTTTTGGGCCTCAGTGTTTCCGGTCGGTGCTGATGGCCAAGGTCACGGCGGTGGCCGATCCTTGCCGCTGGTCTATTGACGATGTAGGTCCCTGAAGCACCTCGAGGAGGTCATAGTGCCCCTCGAGCACCGGCTAGTGCGATGTGGCCTCCGGTGCGGGGTGCGCATGACTGGGCTGCTGCTCGCGGGCGGTGGCGGTGGTGCTGCGCACGACGACGCGGGTGGGTAGTTTCTGCGCCAGGTTTGGTTTCTCCCCGCGCAGCAGGGCCAACAGCAGGTGCGCGGCCTGCAGGCCTTGGTCCCGGACGGGTTGGCGGACGGTGGTGAGGTCTACTAACTCTGCCAGGGGGTGGTCGTCGATGCCGATGACGGAGATGTCCTCGGGCACGCGCAGTCCGGCGCGCCGGATGGTGCGCATCGCCCCCAGGGCCATCTCGTCGGAGTGGGCCAGCACGGCGGTGGGAAGTTCACGGACGCTGAGCAGATTTTCCATGGCCTCAGCGGCCTGGACCCCGCCCCAGGTGGTGGCGACGACCAGCTCCTCGTCGACGGGGACATCGGCGCGGTCCATGGCTTCGTAGAAACCGCGGGTGCGTCCGCGGTGGACGGGCTGGTCGGCACGGTCGGGGTCGACGGCGGTGATCATGGCGATCCGCCGGTGGCCCAGGCGCAGCAGGTGCTCGGTGGCCTGGCGCACCGCGGCGGCGTCGTCGATGGAGACGTAGGGGTAGGTGGCGTCTTGTCCGCCGGCGGCGACGATCGTGACGCCCATCAGTTCCAGGCGGCGGCGTTCGTGGTCAGTGACCGGGACGGCGACCACCACGACGGCGTCGACCTTCCGGCGGGCGGGGAGGTGTTCGAAGAATGCGTGGCGGCCTTCGGGGTCACCGACGTGGTAGAGCAGCACGTCGTGGCCGGCCTCACGCAGGACCTCCTCGAGACCGCCGACCATCTCCCCGAAGTACCAGCGGTCCAGGTGGGGCACGACCAGGGCGACGCTGCGGGTGGCACCGGTGGCCAGACGGGAGGCTTCCGGGGAGGCGACGTACTCCAGACGACGAGCGACCTCAGCAACACGCTCCCTGGTGGCCGCGGCAACACCGTAGGCGCTGTTGAGCGCCCGTGAGGCGGTGGCCAGGGAGACGCCGGCCTCGCGGGCCACATCAGCCAGGCCGACGGTTTTCGAGGAGTTCATGTTCTCAGTGTAGATGTCTCGGAAGCGCTCTCTACTCTCCCCCTCAAAATGGCCTCTAGCACAGCCACCGACGGGTCCATCCTTCAGAACTGCCCAGCACGAGAGGGTTGACACCCTGCGGCTATGACCTGGATCATATTCGGAAGCGCTTCCGAAAAGGGAGCGACACCCCTTCCGGAGGAGGAAGTTCCATGACCGATCGTCTGGTCACCCAGGATTCTGCCCGCACAACCGGCACGAGGCTGCGCGTGCTGGGAGCAGGCGCCTGCGCGCTGTTCGCCCTGGCCGCTTGCGCGCCTCCCGGTGGAGGTTCGGCCCCGGCCGCTTCCGAGGCAGCACCCACGGATGTGTCCACCGAGCTGGGCGAGGAGCTGGTCGAGCTGACCCTCTACGACGGGGCCGGGCTCAAGGCCAAGGACGAGGCACTGATCGCCGCGTTCGAGGAGAAGTACCCGAACGTGACCATCACCGGTCGCTATGACCCCGATGACGTGCAAGCACAGAATTCTCCGCGCGTGCTGGCCTCGGATGACCCCCCGGACATCGCCCGGGTGATCGCCCTGTCCGATGTGGCCGGCGACGGGCTGCTGACCAACCTCGACGCCTACGCCGACGCCTACAACTGGGACGAACTCCCCGAGGGTCAGCTGGCCCAGTACCGGGTGAACGAGGACGGGGTGCGCGGTGAGGGCTCCCAGTACACGCTGGCCGACGGCTTCACCGTCACCGGCTTCTACTACAACAAGGAGCTCGCCCAGCAGCTGGGCATGACCACCCCACCGCAGACCATGGACGAGCTTCAGGACCTGCTGGCCCAGGCCGAGGAGGCCGGGATGGTGCCGATCATGGCTGGTAACCAGACCGGTGGGATCGTGTTCACCACCCAGATGATGCTCAACAACGCCCTAGGGGCCGAAGCGGTCAACGAGTGGGTCTTCCACGCCCCCGAGGCCACGATCGACACCCCCGAAGCTGCTGAGGCCGTGGGCACGGTCCAGGACTGGGCCGAGGCCGGGTACTACCCGGAAGACACCAACGGCACCGATGCCACCACGGCGCTGGGGCGCTTCGCCAACGATGAGGCCCTGTTCTTCTTCTCCGGCAACTGGGATGCGGCGGCGTTGGATGAGCAGATGGGTGACAACGTCGGGTTCTTCCTCCCGCCGGCCCCCGAAGGCAGCGAGCAGGCGACGATGTCGGATCCGGCCTCGAACTTCGCCATCCCGGCCGGTGCTGATGAGAAGGACGCCGCTGCTGCGTTCTTGAACTTCCTGCGTTCTGAGGAGGCCCGTCAGGTCGTCGCCGATGCCGGTTTCGCTCCCTCCGGCGAAGGGGAAATCCCGACCACGGAGGAGGGCTCGGTCAACGCCCAGATCCAGGAGGCCTTCGCGCAGCTGGTGGAGGCCGACGGGCAGGTGCAGTTCGTGCAGAACGCCACCAACGGGCTGACCACCACCTGGAACTCCGAGGTCCAGCGCCTGGTCGACGGGGCCACGAGCCCGGAGGACCTGCTGGCCGCGGTCCAGCGCCAGTACGAAAGTGAGCTGGGCCGATGAGTTCCCTCGACGGATCGTCAGGTCCGCTGCAGGGCCCTGTGACCACCGCCGCGGGTGCCGCTGCCACGGCCACTCCGACCGCCGCCCGGCGGCGTAGGCGCAACTGGGGCGGCTGGCTGTTCGCCGCACCGGCAGCACTCATGTACGCGATCTTCGTGCTGCGGCCCCTGGCCGCCTCGATCCAGTACTCCTTCTACGACTGGGACGGCATCACCGTGGCCACCTTCGTGGGCCTGGAGAACTACGTGCAGGTCTTCACCGACCCGCAGCTGCTGTCCTCGATCTGGCACGCGTTCTTCCTGATCCTCTTCTTCACCGTCATCCCGGTCACGGTGGCGCTGCTGGTGGCCGGGCTGATCCGGGAGCTGCGCAGCAAGGGCCTGGGCAAGCTGGCCCAGACCCTGCTGTTCATCCCCTACGTCATCCCCGCCGCCGCCGCGGCGATCGCCTGGAGCTGGATGTACGCCACCACCGGTGCCGTGAACCAGCTGCTGTCGTTCATCGGCCTGGAGTCCGTGACCCGCGCCTGGTTCGGGGACTTCACCTGGGCGCTGCCGGCGGTGGGACTGATCGGGACCTGGATCAACCTCGGATTCTGCACCATCCTGCTCATGTCCGGCATCGGCAAGATCGACACCTCCCTCTACGAGGCCGCCAAGCTCGACGGCGCCGGGTTCCTCCAGACCTTCCGGGCGATCACCCTGCCCGGGCTGCGCCAGGAGATCGGGGTGTGCGTGACCATCACCATCATCGCCGCCCTGGCCAGCTTCGACATCGTCTTCATGGCCACCCAGGGCGGGCCCGGCTACTCCACCATGGTGCCCGGCGTACAGGTGTACCAGCTCGGTTTCACCGAGTCCCGCATCGGCCTGGCCTCCGCCCTGGCCCTGGTACTCAGTGTCCTGGTGCTGGCCGTCATCCTGCCCCTCCAACGACTCTTCCGGGAGAAGTGAGCATGCGTACCCCCAAGAGCACCCAGATCCCCGGAGTGGCCCTGCTGCTGCTGGCCATGGCCTTCTCGATCTTCCCGCTGCTGAGCATGCTCTCCACCGCCCTGCAGCCCCAGGGAACCGTACCGTCAGGACTGAGCTGGCCCAGCGACCCGCAGTGGCACAATTTCGTCGACGCCTGGAACGTCGCCGACATCACCACCCTGGCCGGCTCCAGCTTCCTGCTCGTGCTCGGCGTGGTGCCCCTCGGGGTGCTGCTGGCCACCATGGCCGGCTACGCCCTCGGCCAGCTGCGCATCCCCGGCGGGTCGATCTTCTTCGTCCTGCTGCTGCTGGGACTGACCCTGCCCTTCGAGGTCACCATCGTCCCGCTGTACTACCAGATCCAGGAAATGGGCCTGCTCAACACCCGGCTGGGGCTGATCCTGCCGCTGATCGGGTTGAACCTGCCCTTCGCCGTGTTCTGGATGCGCGCCCACTTCCTCAACGCCCCCGCAGAGCTCTCCGAGGCCTCGAGCATGGACGGGGCCAGCGCCTGGCAGTCCTTCCGCGCCATCCACCTGCCCCTGGCCCTGCCCGCGATCGCGTCCCTGGCGCTGCTGATGTTCATCTCCACCTGGAACCAGTTCCTGCTGGCCATCGTGCTGATGGATGACCCGGAGAAGCGGACCATGGCCGGTGCCCTGCAGAACTTCGTCGGCCAGTACTCCACCGACGTGGTCCTGCTCAACGCCGGATCCCTGCTGATCATGGCCCCGATGATCCTGGTGTTCCTCTTCTTCCAGCGCCACATCGTCAAGGCCATGCTCGCCGGCTCCGTCAAGGGCTGAGCCGACGACCACCGCAGCCACCTGCGCCCGCAACTTTCCACTGCTGATCTTCCACGGACGGAGTCCTCATGTCCTCTTCCCCCGCCTCGCCCCCGGCCGCCACCGACCCGGACTGGTGGCGCACCGCGGTCGTCTACCAGGTCTACCCCCGGTCCTTCGCCGACTCCAACGGCGACGGCGTCGGGGACCTGGGCGGGCTGCTCTCCCGGCTGCCCTACCTCGCCGAGCTGGGGGTGGATGCGATCTGGCTCAGCCCCTTCTACCCCTCCCCGCTGGCCGACGGCGGCTACGACATCAGCGACTACCGCGACGTCGACCCGCGCCTGGGCACCCTGGAGGACTTCGACCGGGTCGTGGCCGGCGCCCACGGGCTGGGGATCAAGATCATCGTCGACATCGTCCCCAACCACACCTCCGACCAGCACCCCTGGTTCCAACAGGCCCTCGCCTCCCCGAAGGGCTCCCCGGCCCGGGACCGCTACATCTTCCGCGACGGCACCGGCGACGACGGGGCCACCCCACCGGCGAACTGGGTCTCCCACTTCGGCGGGCCGGCCTGGGAACGGATCACCGAAACCGATGGCACACCGGGGCAGTGGTACTGCCACCTGTTCGCCAAGGAGCAGCCCGACCTGAACTGGGACCACCCCGAGGTGCGCCAGTACTTCAAGGACACCCTGCGGTTCTGGGCCGACCGCGGCGTGGACGGCTTCCGCATCGACGTGGCCCACTCCTTGGCCAAGGACCTCTCCCACCCGCTGCGCGACCAGCCCACGCTGGACCGGATGCTCCCGATGGACGGCACCGACCCGCTCTACGACCGGGAGGAGGTGCACACGATCTATCAGGAGTGGCGTCAGGTCTTCAACGAGTACGACCCCCCGCGGATGGCGGTCGCCGAGACGTGGCACCCGGTCAACGAGCGGACTTACCTCTATGCCCGTCCGACCGAGCTCGGGCAGGTCTTCGACTTCTCCCTACTGAAGTCCCACTGGGACCGGGACCAGTTCGTTGACGTGATCGACCAGGCCATGGCCGGCCACACCGGCGCCGGCGGCGGCCTCACCTGGGTGCTGTCCAACCACGACGTCCCCCGCCACGCCTCCCGCCTGGCGCTGCCGCACGACGCGGACCTCGACGAATGGCTGCTGGCCGACGGGCGCCACCCGGTGCTCGACCCGCGGCGGGGCCTGGACCGGGCACGCGCGGCGACCCTGATGATGCTGGCCCTGCCCGGCTCCCCCTACCTGTACCAGGGCGAAGAGCTCGGCCTGCCCGAGGTCCCCGACATCCCCCACGAGGCCCTGCAGGACCCCGTCTGGGAACGCACCGGCCACACGCTCAAGGGACGCGACGGCGCCCGCGTCCCCCTGCCCTGGACCCGCACCGGCACGTCCTTCGGTTTCGGCGACGACGGTGCCTGGCTTCCCCAGCCCGGATACTTCGGGGAACTGTCGGTCGAGGCCCAGGACGGGGTGGACGGCTCGACCCTCGAGCTGTACCGGGCGGCCCTGCGCATTCGCCGGACCCACCCCGGCCTGCGCGGCACCGACTTCACCTGGACAGACGCCCCGGCCCAGTGCCTGGCCTACGACCGGGGCCCCGGTTTCCGGTGTCTGGTCAATCTCTCCGACGAGTGCGTCCCGCTACCCGATGACGCCGAGGTGCTACTGGTCAGCACCCCGATCGCCGAAGGACAGTTGCCTCCCAACCACACTGCCTGGCTGGCAATCCCCTGACCTCTCCCGGCACCGCCCGGAACCGACCCACGCCACTGCTCCGGCGGGAACGACCGCGGGAACCTGAAAGGAATCACCCACCATGTCTTCTGTACGCTACGCCAACGTCACCTGTCAGTACCCCGGGGCCGAGCGCCCCTCGGTCACCGGTCTCAACCTCGACATCGCCGACGGGGAATTCCTCGTCCTGGTGGGCCCTTCCGGGTGCGGGAAGTCCACCACCCTGCGGATGCTCGCCGGGCTGGAGGACGTCACGGGCGGCTCGATCTACATCGGTGACCGCGACGTCACCCACACCCCTTCCAAGGACCGCGACATCGCCATGGTCTTCCAAAACTACGCCCTGTACCCGCACATGACCGTGGCCGAGAACATGGGCTTCGCCCTGAAGATCGCCAAAATCAGTGCGGACGAGCGGCGCCAGCGGGTGGAAGATGCCGCGAGAATTCTGGACCTCACCGACTACCTGGACCGCAAGCCCAAGGCGCTCTCCGGCGGCCAGCGCCAGCGCGTCGCCATGGGCCGTGCCATCGTGCGCTCCCCGCAGGTGTTCCTGATGGACGAGCCGCTGTCGAACCTCGACGCGAAGCTGCGAGTCCAGACCCGCACCCAGATCGCCTCCCTCACCCGCCGGCTCGGGGTCACCACCGTCTACGTCACCCACGACCAGGTCGAGGCAATGACCATGGGCGACCGGGTCGCCGTGCTCAAGGACGGACACCTCATGCAGGTCGACACCCCGAGGGCCCTCTACGACAGGCCCGCCACGGAGTTCGTGGCCGGGTTCATCGGGTCGCCCGCAATGAACCTCTTCCGCGTCCCCGTCACCGAGGCCGGGGCTCAACTGGGCACGGTCCGGGTCCCGCTGACGACCGCCCAGCGTGCGGCCGTGACCGGATCCCAGGTGTCGGTCGGGATCCGGCCCGAGGACCTCCACCGGGCCAGTGAGGGCACCGGGCTGCCGATTGTGGCCGATGTGGTCGAGGAGCTCGGGGCGGACGCGTTCGTCTATGGCCATCTGGCCCCAGTCACCGCGACCAACCGAATCGTGCCCGTGGACCCCACTACCGGCACTGCTGACGACCCCACCACCCATGAGTTCATCGTCCGTGTCGAGGGCCGCACCCCGCCCCGAGCCGGGTCCACCATCTGGGTAGCCCCGAACTTGGAGCACGTCCACCTGTTCGACGCCGCCACCGGCAACCGCCTGCCCGAGGATTAACCGCACGCGACAAGAACAGCTTCCCCAGTTGCTCCCACGACGCGGGAAGGAGCCTCTATCGCAGTGCTATCCGCCGCTATCCGGGCCATATGTAAACAGCCGCCCTGCCTGCCTTGCGTACCCTGACTTGTTGGTCACCGGCGCTTGTGTTGTTGTCGGCTCAGCCGGAAGGTGCGTGTCACCAACGGCGGATCAGTGTCTTGTCACAGCGCGGCTTCCCGCAGGGAGAGCGCAATCTGCGGGGATGCCTTCCAGTCGATGGCCCGGGCCGCGAGCAGAGCTGCACCGACGGCGGTGACTTCGGGTTCGGGGATCACCGTGACCTCCGAGCCGCTGATCATCTCCTTGACCTGGACCCAGCCAGGAGATCGCGACCAGCCGCCGGCGGCGAATACGGGGGCGCCCTCGGGCATGTGCGCAGCCACGGCGGCCACGGCGTCGGCCCCGCACTGGGCCAGTGCTCCGGCCACGGCCGAGGCGCGTGAGACGGGATCGGCGGGAGCGTCGGTGGTGTAGCGCGGGCGGCCTCCTCCGGGGGTGCCGGGGATGAAGGTGCTGGAGGTGAGGAAGCTGTTGGGCGGGACGGAGCCGTCGATGATCCGTCGCAGTACTTCCCCGACCGCGGGGCTCTGGGAGGCCCACTCGATGTTGCGGGCGAGTTCTTCCACGCGTAGCAGGGTCGTGCCGGCGGCGCGGATGCCGGGGGCGACGTCCACATGATTGCTGCGCGGAACATTGGGGATGGGTGACTGGGCGACGACGACTTCCGCGGTGCCCATCGAGTCGAGGATGGCTCCGGGATGGAACTGGTTCACCCCCCACCCGCCGATCGGGTGGTCGTGGCCTCCGGCGACGGCCACTGCCCCTGGGGCCAGGACTCCGGCCTGGGTCAGGCGCGCTGAAACCAGGGGGCCGACGACGTCCCCGGTGCGCACGACCGGGGGCAGCAGGGCCGGGTCCCCCAGGGTGACCTGCACTCGGTCAGGGAGCCACTGGCGGGTGTGGGACTGCCAGGCCGCGGTCCGGGCGGCCAGGGTGTCGCTGATGAAGGCCGTGCCGGTCCAGCGCGCAGCGGCGAAGTCGGTGAGCGTCACCCACTGGGTGGCCTGCTCGACCCCGGGCTGTTGGCGGGCCCAGTACCAACCCACGAGGGTGCGGGCGGGGTCGGTGGCCACGCACAGCTGATCGGCTTCGGGCAGCTGAGGCAGCAGCTGCTGAAACAGACCTACCCGGCGCGGGTCGAACCATGCCAGGACCCGCCCCAGGGCCGTGATGGTCTCGTCGACGAGCACGCCGTCCTCGCCCACACCGGCGGCGCTGACCGCGCTGACGCTGTATTCGGTGGCACAGGCTTGGACGATCATCTCCTCGATCGCGTCGAAGAGCACGTGCGTGTCGATGGACAGGTCCGACGGATTGCGGGCGGTCGCCCGTTTGGCGCGGGCGACCACCCGTCCCGTCTCATCGAGGGCTACGACCTTCGTGTTGGTGCTTCCGATGTCGATGCCGCAGACGACCGGAGTGCGTCTCGTTAGGGTACCCACGCTCGTTTTCTCCTTTGATCGGTGCGGCAGGCGACTACGGACTTAGATGGCGAAGGACGCTTCGCGGGTCAGGACCGAGACCTGCGAGAGGACGTCCTCTGCCTGGGCGCGCTCCCGCTGCCAGATGTTGCGGCCCACGATCACCCCGCGCGCTCCGGCACGGATGGTCTGGGCGATGGCGTCGACCGTCTCGGCCGGCTCGCCGGCCAGCGGGCCGCCGGCGATGACCAGGGGCACCTGCAGCTCATCGACCAGGCGCCGGGTGCGCTCCTCGCCCGGGAAGGCGATCTTGATGATGTGGGCGCCCAGGTCGTAGGCGATCCGGGCGACCTTCTCCTCCTCCACGATGACCTCTTCGGTACGGGGGGCGCCCATGATCACCGGCTCGAGCACCAGCGGGATGTCCCACTGGTCACAGGCGGTAACGACCTGGCCGACACGGGTGCACATCGCGGCCCGCTCCTGGCGGGAGAGGTTCCACGGGAAGAGCATCTTCACTGCGTCGACACCCATCCGGACGGCCTCTTCCACGGTGGTGATCAGGCTGTGGGAGCCCCCACCGTCGAGGTTGTCGACGTCGTAGTAGGTGTCGATGGTGAGCACCCGTGACAGGTGCGGGTTCTCGGCGAAGAAGCCCTCTGTCTGCTTGACCTGGCCCGGGGTCATCATGAACCCGGTCACCCCGTTGTTGCCCCACGCCGCGAAGGAAGCCGAGGGGGTCTCCAGGCCGGAGATGCGATTGAAGATGAGCCCGTGGTCCACGGGCATGATGATGGCGGCGCGGTCGGCGGGGAGGGTGCGACGCAGACGGTATTCCATGGACATGATGACTGCTTTCTCTCGATGAGCGAGGACTGTCCGCCCCAGGAAGGCTGTGTCCAGACCAGAATTTCCTGGTGAGTGCCGGAGCTGACTACACGGACAATCTTGTACGTACAGTCTGGACAATTAGTACGGTACTCACTACCGTAATGTGAGTCAAGCCACTTCATCCGAGGAGGACGGCCCGTGCGTCGCCAAATCATCAACCAGCCCGAAAGCTTCGTCGACGAAGCCCTCGAAGGCCTGGAGCTCACCTACCCGTCGCTGCTCGCCTACCGGCGCGAGGCAGGGATCGTCACACGCAAGACCCCAGCCAAGAGCAAGGTCGGCCTGGTCTCCGGGGGCGGCTCCGGCCACGAGCCGCTGCATGTCGGGTTCGTTGGCACCGGAATGCTCGATGTCGCCGTGCCCGGGGCGGTCTTCGCCAGCCCCACCGCACTGCAGGTGCACGAAGGGACCCTGGCCGCCGATTCCGGGCGCGGAGTGGTCCAGATCGTGAAGAATTACACCGGCGATGTCCTGAACTTCCAGATCGCCGGCGAACTGGCCGGTGATGAGGCAGTCCAGACCGAGACCGTCCTGGTGGCTGACGACCTGGCCACCGAGACCACCGAGGACGGCCCCGGCCGCCGCGGAACCGCTGCGGTGGTGGCCGTGGAGAAGATCGCCGGGGCCGCCGCCGAGATCGGGGCCGACCTCGTCGAGGTCGCCGAACTGGGTCGGCGCGTGGCGCGCAACTCCCGCACGATGAGCCTTGCCCTGTCGGCGGGCACCCACCCGGGGGCCGCCGATGCTGCCTTCACCCTCGGGGCCGAAGAGATCGAGCTCGGCGTGGGGATCCACGGTGAGCGCGGCACCGGCCGGGTGGCCTTTGCCGGGGCCGACGAGCTGACGAACCTGCTTTTGGAGCCTCTCGTGGCCGAGCTGGAACTGCGCCGGGGAGCCGCCGTCATCGCCATCATCAACGGACTGGGTGGGGCCTACCCCTTGGAGCTCAGCGTCGCCGCCCGTGCGGTCCACCGCCAGCTGGGGGCGGCCGGGATCAGTGTGGCCCGCTCCCTGGTCGGATCGTTGGTGACCTCCCTGGACATGCACGGCATCTCCGTGACCCTGCTGCCGGCCGATGAGGATCTCATCGGCCTGTGGGACGCCCCTGTTCATACCCCCGCCCTGACCTGGTGAAGGAGCCAACCATGACCCAGAACACCACCACCCTGCCCACCGACTTCGGAGCCCGCTGGGTGAGCACCTTGTCCGAATCCTTCCTCGGCAAGACCGACTCCCTGGGCGATCTCGACCGGCAGGTCGGTGACGGCGACTTCGGCTCCAACATCGCCACCGCCCTGCGCCTGACCAAGAGCAACATCGACCAGGGCGCCCCGGAAACCTACAGCCAGTGGGTCACAGCCCTCTCCCGCGGCTTCCTCGGCGTGGGCGGCACCAGCGGGCCGCTGTTCGGCATGTTCTTCCGCGACCTCGCCCGCTGCACCTCCGGCCAGGAGCCGACCCTGGAGGAGTTCGCAGCCGGACTGACCGCGGGCGTGGCCACCGTCCAGCGCTACGGCAAGGCCGAGGTCGGGCACAAGACCATGGTCGACGCCATCGTCCCGGCCTCCCAGACCCTCAACGCCCAGGTCGCCGAGGGTGCGGAGCCGGCGGCCGCCCTGGAGGCCGCTGCGGCCGCGGCGGTGGAGGGCGCGCAGTCCACCGCCGCGATCCTCGCCCGGCGCGGACGCGCCAGCTACGTCGGCGAGCTGGCCCGAGGAGTCCTGGACCCCGGCGCGGCCGCCGCCGCGATCATGATCCAGGCCGCCGCCGTCGCCGCCACCGGCACCGAGGGCCCGGTCGACACTAGCTGGATCACCGAGTAACGCCCCCCAGATCGATCAAGGTGCCCCGGCCCGGCGGCTTCTCCACCGGCCCGGGGCACCTGCATTCTGTCTGGACAATATTTTCGAGAAGGCGCGTCGAAAACCACCCGGCGCGGACCTGGGTGCCGGCGCTGATCCGAGGGGTTCTCCGTCTCGGCGGCGCTGCCACCGCACAGGGAACTCCGATCCTCGCCGCGACCCAGTGCGGATCCATGGTCGCGGTGCACACACCTGCAGGACGTTTGCCCACCGCCTCGCGAAGACGTCGTCGCACCCCGGGTGGGCGGGGTGGTCGAATGAGCACAGTCCTCTCCCTCTGTCTGGACAGTACGTACTTGACCTATGATGAGGAATGATTCGGCGTGGACTCCGCACAGTCCAAGAGAGGAAGCGCTCCCATGCCTACCGCAGTGGAAACCATTAATCGCCAGTCCCCCGTCCCGTACTACCAGCAGCTCGTCGATGTGCTCGCCGAGCGCATCACGGCCGGACTGGTGCAGACGGGGGAACGCCTCCCAAGTGAGAACGAGCTGTGCAATGAGTTCGGGCTCTCCCGGGCCACGGTGCGCCAGGCCTTGCAGCTGCTGGAGTCGCGCGGGCTGGTACAGCGCATCGCCAAGCGCGGGGTGTTCGTCAGCGAGTCTCCCCCCGTCCGGGGCTGGGTGATCCAAGGCAACGAAGGGTTCCTGGAGAACGCGATCGGGCATCAGAACCGCTCTGTGACCACCCGTGTGCTGCGCGCCGGGCCCGTCGCCCTGCCTTCCTACGCGAGCAAGGAGTTGGAGCAGCCCGAGGGCACCATCGGTTACGAGCTGGTGCGCCTGCGCACCCTTGAGGGGGTGCCGGCGCTGTACAGCATCAACTACCTTCCGCCCACCCTCGCCCCGGTCGTGGCCGCCGCTCAGGACGTGCTCAATGGGCAGGCGTCCCTCTCGGAGCTGCTGATCGGTGCCGGCTATGCCCTGGGGGGTGCGCACCGGACGATCCGGGCTATGACCCCGACCCGGGAGATCGCCCAGGCCTTGGAGATCAAGGAGTCCTCCCCGGTGCTGCGGATCCGTTCCACCTCCTGGACCGGTGCCGGGGAACGGTTCGATGTGTACGAGACCTGGGTGCGCAGCGAGATCGTCCCGCTGGAGGTCAATGTCTCCACCATGGACCTGGGGTCGGCCCGCTGAGGAAACCGCTCGTGCGAAAGAGGGGGTCCGCGCCATGTCGGCGCGGACCCCCTCTTTGGTGCTCGGGACCCTAGGGTCGGGGCTGACGGTGCTCGTGCGGGTGAACGGCCAGGTGCCCCAGCTCGCTGACGTCCTGGAAGGCCACCCCCTTCTCGATGACCTCCTGGGACTCCTCGGGGATCTTCAGCCAGTGCACCGAGACGCCGGCCAGCACGTAGAGGGCGGCGAAGACGATGGTCACTCCCCCGGCGCCGATCAGCTCCAGGAACAGCGCGACGATCAGCGGGCCCACGAAGGTGGCCGCGCCGGCGCCGAGGTTGAGGACGGCGATGGCGTTACCCTTCTGCCCCGGGGCCATCAGCGACATGAGCACCGAGATCGGGGTGAACCCGGCCAGGGTGATGCCGAAGAACGCCGCGCAAGCCACGGCGACCCAGTACTGGTCCGCGAAGGCCTGGGGGACGAAGTACAGGCACAGGGCGCTGATGGCCGAGCCGAAGCAGCCGAACCAGCGCAGGGTCCGGTGCCAGCCGAGCCGGTCGCTGAGGATCCCGAAGAACAGGTTGGCGAAGATGTTGGCGAAGCCCAGCGTGAACACCAGCTGCAGCCAGCCGGCGGTGCCGTAGCCCAGATCGGTGATGAAGATGGTGGGCAGGAAGACCAGGAAGCCGAACTGCGGGGCGGTGTTAACCACCCGGATCAGGCAGCCCAACCCCACCCGCGGGTTCGTGAAGGCGATCGCGACACTGTTGAGGATGCTGCGTCCGGTGGTGACCTCCGGAGCCGCCAGCCGGGTACCACCCTTGGCCTTGCGGATGCCCACCAGCGAGATAATACCGCCCAGGATGACCAGACCCAACGACAACCACAGGGTCACGTACGGGCCCACCAGCGGAACGGAACCGCTGGCGAAGAGCGACCCGAGCGTGGGCAGGCCACCGGTGAAGGCGAAGTAGAACCATCCCACTGCCGATCCGAGGCGGTGAGCAGGGCTTCCGGCCAGCACCCACACGAGGAACCCGTAGGCGAAAAGCGGGTAACCGAAACCTCGCACCCCGTAGGCCAGCAGCAACAGCGTGAAGTTCCCCGAGGGCACGGCCACGGCCAGGAAGACGATCTCGAAGACGACCCAGATGACCAGACCGAGGATCATCACCCGGCGAGGCCCCCAGACGTCGGACAGGGCCCCGGCGAGCCAGGAACCGAGGGTCACGATGAGGCCATAGGCGGAGATGATGATCGCGGCCCGCGTGGCGGAGCCGGCACCATTGTCTGCCAGATACGGGGCGATGTAACCGGACTCGACGCCGTCACCGATCATGAACAGCAAAAGACCAACGAAACCCCAGACCAGCGGGCGGGGCAAGCCGATGCGCTCGACCAAGGAGTCGTGCGTCTTCGGAGATGTGGTGGACATGTTTTCCTTCTTCAGGGCCAGGTTCCGCAGAACGCTACTGCTGGGGGAGGATGTGGACCTTGCGCACCGTTTCGGAGCTCGCCGCCTCGAGGGCGGCGGCATAGTCCGAAAGGCCGAAGGTGTGGGTGACCATGCGCTGGGCAAGGTCAGGTAGATCACGGATCGCCTCGACTGCGGCAGCATAAGAGCTGGCCAGGGACTGGGATCCGACGATGACCAGCTCGCGATCGAACAGGTCGTAGGGGAACAGATCGATGTGGGCCGCGGGGCTCACCACACCCATCTGCAGCAAGGTGCCGCGCTCGGCCAGCTTGGCCAGCGCATCCGAGACCGCTGAGGGGTGCCCGCTGGCCTCGATGACCAGGTCTATGTCACGCTCCGTGGCCCGCCCCCCCGGGGCGTAGGCGTGATCGGCCCCGAACTCCAAGGAGGCTTCACGACGCACGGGGCTGGGCTCGATGATGTCGATAGAGCGCGCCCCCCGCGCCTTGACCAGGGCCGCGGCCAGCAGGCCGATGGAACCGGCCCCGTAGATCAGCACCCGCTTGTCCGCCACGTCAGCGACCCGGCCCAGGGCGTGCAAGACACAGGCCAGGGGTTCGATCAGCGCCCCGGTGGTCCAGTCGATGTCATCGGGCAGGGGGAAGACCACCGAGACAGGAACACTCACCCGTTGAGCGACAGCCCCGTTGCAGGTCACCCCGATCGGCACCAGATTCCGGCACAGGTTCGGGGCTCCGGCCTGGCACTGGTCGCAGTGCCCACACGCCACGTTCGGGTCCACGCACACGCGGTCGCCCACGGCGAAGTCGGTCACCTCCGGTCCCACCTCGACGATGGTGCCGGCGAACTCGTGACCGGGAACGACCGGGAAAGTGCCGGTCGGGTAATCCCCCGAAGCCAGATGGATGTCCGTGCCGCAGATCCCCACCGTTTCCGGGGCGATGACGACCCCATCGGGCCCGGCGACGGGATCGGGAAGGGTTGTGACGTCGATGGACCCTCGTCCATCCAGAACTACAGCGCGCACGTCGCGCTCCTCTCCGCTCGATCACGGCTGAGGACGTTCCCCGACCGCGCGGTCTCATCCGACGGACACACGGGCCGGCTTGAGACGTGACTCACACTGTACTGCGAATCACACGGTTCGTATAGACGTTCCGTACTGTACGTACAAGGTTGGTGTTCGCGTTACGCCCCGAGTGTTATGCCTGGCCGCGTTCCTCACCGCACTGGGCAAGACGGCACGCAGCCGCAAGGAAGCGGCCCCAGGGGCCTGCTCGGCGGGATCGCCGTTTCCCTGGCTTGCATCATCGCCAGCCTGGTCCTGCTGGCGAACATCGCCCGGGTCACCGGCACCGAGATCGTGATGCTGGTTCTCGTCGCCAACCTGAGTCCCTTGTTGGCCTCCAAGTTCTTCCTCATCGTCCTCGCCGACATCTACACGACAGCGGTCCCGTTGCTGTGGACCTTCCCCTCGCGCTTCTTCGCCGAAAAAACGTCCCACTTCAAGTACGCAACCCTTGCTCTCACTGCGATCGGGACCCTGATCGGCCTGGTGTGCTGCCCTTCTCCCAAATGGTCAATATCGCCTACCTGATCAACCGCTACGTGGGCGTCCTACCGCTGGCCCCATCACTGGCGAAGACCGGCAAGCGGCTGGCCCAGCGACACCTTCTGCAGCGACGGGGCGGCCACCCCTGGGTCGACAACCCCAATCGCCCGAATGCACCCCGAGTGGGTGCGCCCGGGCGATCGAGCTGCCCCCGGCGAATCGACATCGGTGGTGGCTACTGACTCGCTCATCTCAATGCCGAGTCGGAACCATGTCCCTGGCGGCCCTCCGCATTCATGCCGGGGGGACGGTGACACTCTGATCCACGGGGTAGTCGCGTGACCATCCTGAAGCCGGCCATATGTAAAGCGGCAGGGGCCGGAGCAGCTCCTGATTCGGGATTCTCTGAATATTGGTGTGCGAAGTGTCGGTTCCGCTCGAAGTTTGAGCAGTGTGTCCGCATCTGCTCCGTATTCGTCCGTCGTCGACAACACAGAGGGGCGCTGGTTCGGCGCTCCTCGATGAAGCTTCCGAGGTCGAAGTAACTCCCGAATATTTCGAACGACCCCTCGAGTGTTTTTCCCCAGTCCAGGTCATTCAGACTCATCCCTCCGCGCGCAAGCGGTCTCACGCGGCTCACCCGAGGGTGCGGTAGCGATTTAGGGACAAGACGTCTTCCCTCCCCACTGGTTGCTGCGCGCTGCCATCGGCGCCTCTTGGGCGCTGGTTGCGCCTCCCGTGGGCATGGCGGTACCGCGGTGCATGTGCCACACTGGTTACGTACCGATCGATACGAAACTACTAGGAGGGGCGATGGGAACCGGCGGACGGCCACGCGCGTTCGAGCCGGAGGCGGCCCTCGACGCCGCTGTCGACACGTTCTGGCGTCACGGATACGAGAGCACGGGACTGACCGAGCTCACGGAAGCGATGGGCATCAGCCGCCCCGCGCTCTACCGTGCGTTCGGGGACAAGGCCCAGCTGTTCCGCGCAGCGCTGGAGCGCTACATCGAGCGCAACATGGGCTACGTGGAGGCTGCCCTGGACATGCCTTCTGCTCGGAGGGTCGCTGAAGCGTTCCTGATCGGCAACGCGAAAGCGGTCACGACTCCCGGCCGGCCACCTGGATGCCTCTCCGTGCAGGCGATGGTCACCCACGAGACGGACGCATTCTCCCTCCTCGCCGAGAACCGCAAGGTGATCCAGGAACGCCTCGCCGCCCGGTTCCAACAGGCCATCTCTGACGGCGATCTCCCCCCGGATGAGGACCCGGAGGACCTCGCACGGTTCCTGATCACGCTCACCACCGGTTTCGCCATCCGCGCCGCGGACGGCGAGCCCCAAGACGCGCTGGTCGCCCTCGCCCGCCGCGCGCTCACCGTGTTCCCCGCACCTGATCTCGTATCGCAGGACCGCCATGCGCGGACTCATCTTGAAAGGCATGACCCATGACCGGATGCGCACACCTCGCCGCGGCCCGCGACGAGGCCCTCGAGGTTCGCCGTCTCTACGAGATCCTCGAGCAACGCTTCAACGGCATGACCTGGTCCCTGCACGAGCTGATGATTGGGTTCTCCAACGACGTCGGATACATCGGGCGACTCCTGCTCGCCCAAGACGGCACGTGGGGGATCGACGGCGACCCGGACGCCGAGCTGAAGCACAAGCTCGCCGAAGCCCTGTGGTGGGTCTTCGTCCTCGCCGAAAAGCTCGACATCGACATCGACCAAGCCTTCACCGAGTCGATGTCGACGATCCGCACCGGACTGCACGAGACGATCGCCCGCACCGACACCACCGACCCTTCTCCGTGAACCCGGCGAGGACGCCATGACAACCAGCCCCACCATTGAGAGCGGCCCCGGAAACCCTGTGGATGGGCGCCACGCAGGCAAAGTCGCCCTGGTCAGGGGCGGGGCTCGTGGCTTCGGCGCCGGTACCGTTCGTCGTCTCGCGGCTGAGGGCGCGCGGGTGACGTTCACCTATGCCTGTGCGACGGGAGAGGCGCAAGCGCTCGTGTCGGCCATCACCGATTCCGGCGGTCGGGCTGCGGGGATCAACGCGAACAGCGCCGATCGAGCGCAGGTCCGTGATGTGATCGCCGAGCTCGCCGCCCAGGAGGGGTGCCTCGACATCGTGGTGGCCAACGCAGGCGGCGGGACCAAGAAGCGCGTCGCGGAGCTATCCGACGACGAGATTGACCGCATGACCGACGTGAACATCCGCGGCACCCTCGACATCGACGGCGGATACAGCTCCTGAACCCCACCGAACCACCGTCGAACACACCGCACGGCACAAGGAGACCCAGGAATGCTTACCACACCTCACTTCCACGCATCGGACGACCCCGAGTTCGTGCGCACCCCTTCCGTGACCTACGCGTCCATCCTCGGCGCTGGTTCCCCTGGCACCGACGAGTTCTACCGCAAGAAGGTCCTTGTCAGTGACATTGCCCGCCAGCTCGGCAACGGGACCACCCCGGTCATAGAGATCCAGTACTGGTACCCGGACGGATCGGTCCCGGTTGAGATCGCGGACTTCTACAGTGTCAACCCGGTCTCCTCGCTGCGATACCGCGTCCTGGCCGCCATCCCCGACAACACCACCGCCGAGGCACTGAACGCAGTACGCACCCGCGCAGCAAGCCCCTCCGCGCGAGCCATCGACAGCCTTGAGCTATTCACCGTCCCGGAGCACGACGTCGTCCAGGTCATGCACCACGGGCCGTTCGCGGAGGAGTTCGGCGCCCTCGCCCGCCTCGGCCAGTTCGCATGGACGCAGGAAAAGCACCGAAGTGGACCGCACCACGAGCTCCACCTCGACAGTTTCGCCCGCGAAACGCCACAGGACACCCTGCGAACGATCCTGCGCGATCCCGTCGCGTGAAGGCAACGCCCCGCACGTTGCCGCCCCCGACGGCGGGCGGGGTGCAGAGGACGGCCTTTCAGATGAGCCATCCGCAGTCGCTGAGCAGGGACGGCAGGGACGGGCCGTCTCCCACACCCTCGACGGCGACAGTTGACCTCCTCCTCGATGAGACGTCTCGCGCCCCTTGCCTCAAGACTGCCCGACGTCACAATGCTCAGCTTGCTTTCATAGTTATCGGTCCAGCGCCTACCCTGGTCAATCACCACCGCGATCCCTCCGGTCCGCCGGTGTGACCCTGCCCCAGGTCGCCACCGCGAGACCACCCGTCGTCTGCGAACAGGAAAAACGCATGACCACCTCTGCACCTCGGGCTCTAGCCGTCGAGCTGCACCGCGCCTCTCCCGCCCAATGGGTCGCCACCTACTACCCCATGGTGGTCACCGCCGCAGGCCGCTGGGCCGAAGTCACCTGGGACCTGCACCAGCACCTGATGCCTCCTATCTCCGTTCCACCGGAGCCGGCACGGTGGCTGGAAGTGTGCAGCCCGAGTCCTGAGCACCCTTGCTACGCCGGCCACCAGCCCTGGGCCACCCAACTGGCCGCCGGCTACGCCACCGCACTGGCCGCCCACAACACCGAAGCCGCGAAGGAGTCCCTCTCAGCCCAGGAGGCACAGCTGCTTCAAGATGGCACGTTCGTCGTTCCGGCCGGACAGCTCTCGGAATGGGTGCTCGACGATCTCGAGGACGAGACCTTGGGCATCCAAGGCTGACCCTGTGCACCCACCAGGACACCACGTGATCTGACGCACAGGGAGATGAGGGTCGATGATGCCCTCGCACCGAAACACCCGACCGGCAGGACCAGATCTCCGCATGCCAGCCTGACTCCAAGGACGGCGGCAGCGCTGGGTCAACGAACGGGGTAGCCCGGCCAGGAGATCAGTAGCGTGTCCCGGGCTTGTCCCATGCGCCCAGGATCACCGGCTCGAGGGCGGGTTCGAGGTAGTCGACCTCCCCGGCCGAGATGAGAGCACCGGGGGTGTG
The DNA here is from genome assembly GCF_049897445.1 of Kocuria sp. LHG3120. NCBI lineage: Bacteria > Bacillati > Actinomycetota > Actinomycetes > Micrococcales > Micrococcaceae > Kocuria > Kocuria sp. LHG3120. The sequence goes on from NZ_JAFCWG010000002.1 coordinate 620,731, forward strand.
CCCGTCGGCCTCACAACGCACCAGCACGACCATGCCCAGGTCAGCGGGCTCGTAGACAGCGCACAGCACCGTCTCCCCGGCACGCAGGTTCAACCCCGGCCGGTCCACGCGCATCCGGCAGCGCGACAACTCGGCGGCATCGACCCAGGGCATGGGATCGAAGACCACGCCGACTCCGATGCCCGGTGAGATCGGCACGGGACCGGCACCCGGCGGGGCGGGCAACAGATCAGAGACACTCATGGCTGTGGTCCTTCAGGTCGTCTCGGGCGCACCAGGAGCTACAACAACTCCAGGTGCCGGTGGGGGTGATCGACGACGCTGTCCACTTCCAGGCTAGAGGCCCCCCACAGTTAAAAGAAGCAGGCTGTCAATCCTGTCATCAGTTGTTCATCTTTCGCCGGGACACCGCCACAACGCGACCGCCGGAACACCGTCGAGGAGACGTCCTGCCTCCCGTTGCTCTGCAAGGCGCGCCTGTGACAACGAACTCCCCCCGGACGACAGCAGCAGCTGTGGTGGGGGTCTTTACACTGACAGCTCAGCCCGTACCCCGGAATGGAGAAACACGCGTGTTCCAGATCCTGTTGCTGACCGATGCGCACGGGCCTTCGGCTTCGGCGCTGCCGGCGCTGGGCCTGTTGAACCACCGGGTCACCGTGGTGCCGACTCGCACGGCCTCGGGCGTCCTGGACGGTCACCAGCCCGACGTCGTGCTGCTGGACGGGCGGAGCGATCTGATCATCGCGCGCAACCTTGCGCAGCTGCTCACGGCCAAGGGCCTGGCGGCGCCGCTGCTGATGGTCCTCACCGAGGGCGGGATGGCGGCGGTGGCCGCGAACTGGATGGTCGACGGCGTCGTGCTCGACACCGCCGGCCCGGCGGAGGTCGAGGCGCGGCTGCGCCTGGCCTCCACCCGCTCCACCGAGGTCGTCGAGGACGAGACCCGCATCCGCGCCGGTTCCGTGGTCATCGACGAGTCCGCCTACTCCGTTCACCTCAACGGGGCGCCCCTGGACCTGACCTATAAGGAGTTCGAGCTGCTGAAGTACCTGGCCCAGCACATCGGGCAGGTCTTCACCCGCGCCCAGCTGCTCAGCGATGTGTGGGGCTACGACTACTACGGCGGCACCCGCACCGTGGACGTGCACGTGCGGCGCCTGCGGGCCAAGCTGGGTGCGGACCACGAGCACCTGATCACCACGGTACGTAACGTGGGCTACAGCTTCACCAAGATCCGCGACCGACAGGACTGACCCAGCTGCCTTGCCGCCGCTCCCGGGGTACCAACCTGGCTGGTCCCCAGGCCGGCCATCGGCCAGGGCCCCTGAGGATGGGCCCCTGTTACGGAGCGGCCACAGCCCTGCCACGCTGGGGCCAGCAAACCCGCAGGACCCTGGTGGAAGGCAGGTGTAGGGCTCCGATGGATGACCGGGCGATCGCCAGGGCACAAGCGAGGCTGATGCGCGCGGCGACCGCCAAGGCCGGGCTGGGCGTGGAAGACCTGTGGCAGGCCTACGTGGAACTGGGTGGGGAGGTCGGGCAGCTGGAGGTCGAGGCCTACCTGCATCACGCCCTGTATCTGGCGCCCCGGCACCGGGACACCCTGGTGCGGGCCGCCAACCAGCTGGCACCGGCCAGCAGCGTCCCCTACAGCCGCGACCTGCGCCCGGAGGAGTACCCGCCGGAGCTCTGACTGGACGGCGCTGACACACAAGGTGGCCTGATCCGACCGAGAGATGGAGTTGGTCAGTGGTGGGGGCCGGTTGGATCGAGGGTGTTGGCGGGATCGGCGATCCAGCTGCGCAGCAGGGTCAGTGCGTCGGCCGAGGGGGTTCCCGGTGCTGGGAGGTAGGTGGCGATGGTGAGTCCGGGGGTGGAGGGGACTGCCAGGACGTCGTAGCCCAGGGTGATTTCCCCGACGACGGGGTGGTGGATGCGTTTGGTGCCGCTGGTGTGGGTGCGCACGGTGTGCCCGCCCCACCAGGTGCGGAAGTCGGGGCTGCGGGTGGCCAGTTCCCCGACCAAGCTCATCAGGGCCCGGTCGCTGGGATCCTGACCGGCGAGCAGGCGCAGGGCCGAGGTCGCTTGCCGGGCGATGGTCTCCCAGTCGGGGTAGAAGTCCTGGGCGCGGGGGTCCAGGAACAGGTACCGGGCGGAGTTCACCGGTGCCGCGGCCTGGGGGAACAGGTGCGGGAACAGGGCTCGGCCCAGGGCGTTGGACCCGACCGGGGTGCGCAGCCGGGTGGAGGCGATCGCCGGGACATCGCCCATGGTGTCCAGCAGCTGAGCCATTTGGGGTGGTAGCCGCGGTTCGGGCTTGGTGCGCGGTGCGCGGCGGGGCCCGGTGGCCGCGCGGGCGAGATCGATCAGGTGGGTGGTCTCGGCCTCGTCCAGCTGCAGGGCTCGGGACAGGGCGAAGAGCACGCTCTCGGACACCCCGCTGAGGTCCCCGCGTTCCATCCTGGTGTAGTAGGCGGTGGACACCCCGGCCAGCTGGGCGACTTCCTCCCGGCGCAGCCCCGGCACACAGCGTTCACCACCGAACACGGTCACCCCGGCCTGCTCCGGGGTCAGGCGGGCGCGCAGGGTAGTGAGGAACTGCTGCACCTCGTGGCGGTTGTCCATGTCCCCAGGCTAGGCCGGTGGCCGCCGGGGGTGGGAGCCCCTGCCAGTCACCCCCACCCCGAGTCGTCCCCGCGAGGCGGGGCTGGCGCTGGGGGATAACACCAGGGACTCTCACCGGCCCCGGGCCTGCTCCTACCGTGGGAGGCATGTCTAACACCACGATCACTTTGAACAACGGCGTGCAGATGCCGGGCCTCGGGCTCGGGGTCTTCCAGACTCCGCCCGATCAGACCCGAGAGGCCGTCCGGGCGGCCCTGGCCACGGGCTACCGCCACATCGACACCGCGGCCGCTTACGGTAACGAGAAGGAGGTCGGCGAGGCCTTGTCCGACTCCGGTGTTCCTCGCGATGAGGTCTTCATCGAGACCAAGATCTGGATCAGCGACTACGGCTACGACCAGACGCTGCACGGGTTTGAGAAGAGCGCGGCGAAGCTCGGGGTGGAGCAGATCGACCTGTTGATCCTGCACCAGGCGCTGCCCACCGCTTTCGACCGCACGCTGGAGGCCTACCGGGCCCTGGAGACCCTGCTCGAGCAAGGCAAGGTCCGGGCGATCGGGGTCAGCAACTTCATGGTCGACCACCTCACCCAGTTGCTCCAGAGCGCCACGGTCGTTCCTGCGGTCAACCAGATCGAGGTGCACCCCTACTTCCAGCAGCCCGAGGTGCAGGCGTTCGGCGCCGACCACGGCATTGTGACTCAGGCCTGGTCGCCCATCGGCGGGATCACCTTCTATCGCGACGGTGAGCACACCAGCACGTTGGAAGACCCGACCATCCTCAGCATTGCGGCAGCTCACGCCAAGAGCCCGGCCCAGGTCATGCTGGCCTGGCACCTGCAGCAGGGCCGGTCGGTGATTCCGAAGTCCACCAAGGCCCACCGCATCGCGGAGAATTTCGAGGTCTTCGACGTCGAGCTCACCGACCAGGAGCTGGCCGCGATCAACGCCCTCGACACGGGTCGCCGGGGCGGGCCGGAGCCTGCGGACATCACCCTCGAGGCCTACGGCATGCCGATCCCCGAGGCCTGATCCCCTTACGGAGCGGCCCCCGGGGCCGCCCCACCCCTCCCCCGGCACAGGCCGATCCCCGAGCACTCGGGTGATGCGGCGCGGTGCCCTCGCACCTCACTTGAAGTGCGGCCGTCGCCGGCGGCTGCGGGCAGCAGAGGCGACGGCCAGCAGATGCGACGGCCAGCCGGTACACGAATCAGCCGGTCCTGCCGCGCCCGCTTCCCGCCCGGGGGCGGTTTTCCCAGCAGGAGCAACCCTCGCATCCCCGGTCACTGTTGGCGGTCCGCTCGAGGACCACGACGCCGGGCATCAGGTCCATGGCGACGATGAATATGAAGGAGATCCCCCGATGCACGATCAGGACAGCCCACCGACCCGCGCCGCCACTGATCGCGGCCGGCGCCGTTTCCTGCAGGGCGCAGCCGTGCTGGCCTCCGTCCCATTGGTGACCGGTATGGCCGCACCCCCCTCGAACGCCCACACGCCGTGGCCGGGCCGCGGCAGAGGCCCCGGGAAGGGTACGGACCCGGTGACCGTCGCCACCACGGTGAGCGGACGCCGCATGCTCGGGGCCCTGGAGGTCTCGGCCACGGGTTTGGGCACCCAGACCATGACGGGCGATCTGTACGGGCCCGTCACCAGCCGGGCGGACATGGTCTCCCTCATCCGCACCGCTACCGATCAGGGGGTGACGTTCTTCGACACGGCCGAGGCCTACGGGCCCTTCGAGTCCGAACGCATCGTCGGGGAGGCGCTGGAACCGGTCCGTGATGAGGTGGTGATCGCCTCGAAGTTCGGCTGGGACATCGACCCGGCCACCGGACAGCGCACCGGTGGGCTCAACAGCCGCCCCGAGCACATCCGGGCAGCCGTGGAGGGCATGCTGGCCCGGTTACGGACCGACCGCATCGATCTGCTCTATCAGCACCGGGTGGATCCGGCCGTCCCGATCGAGGACGTGGCCGGCACCGTGGGCGAGCTGATCGCCGAGGGCAAGGTCCTGCACTTCGGGCTCTCCGAGCCGGGGGTGGAGACGATCCGCCGGGCCCATGCGGTGCAACCGCTGACCGCGATCCAGAACGAGTACTCCATGGCCTGGCGCGGGCCCGAAGCCCACGTCCTGCCCCTGTGCGAGGAACTCGGGATCGGTTTCGTGTGCTGGGCGCCGCTGGGCATGGGCCTCACCACCGGGGAGATCACCCCCTTCACCCGCTTCACCGAGGGCGACTTCCGCCCCATGGTCCCGCGCAACAGCCCCGAGAACCTGGAAGCGAACATGGCGTTGGTGCAGCTGCTGCAGGACTGGGCCGTGCGCAAGGGCGCCACCCCGGCCCAGATCTCCCTGGCCTGGCTGCTGGCCCAGCGGCCGTGGATCGTACCGATTCCCAGCACCACCCGGCTGCCCCACCTGCTGGAGAACCTCGGGGCCGAAGAAGTCACCTTCAGCCCCGCAGAGCTGCAGGAGCTGACCACAGCCCTGGAGGCGATCACGATCCACGGTGACCGACTGCCGGGCCCGGCCCTGGCCATGACCGGTGTCGAAGCCCCCACCCCGACGGGCTGAGCCCACCATGCCGGCCCCCACACACCGACCCCCGGTGCCCCGACGGACGCTGCTGCGCGCGGCCCTGGGCGGGGTAGGCATGGCCACGACACTGGCCGTCTGCACCACACCCGCCCCGCCCCCGGACCCGACAGGACGGAGCACCCCGATGAACACCTCACCGGCGGGCCCGGTGCTATTGGCCTACTTCTCCCGGGCCGGGGAGAACTACTACTACGGCGGCCGCCGGACCCTCCAACTCGGCAACACCGAGGTGCTGGCCGGGATGATCGCCGAGCTTATCGACTGCGATATGTACCGGATCGAGGCGGCCGAGACCTACCCCGTCGACTACGACGAGACCGTGGCGCGCAACGTCGCCGAACAAGACGCCGAGGCCCGCCCGGCCATCGCCCACCCGCTGCCCGACCTCACCGGCTACGCCACGGTGCTGATCGGGAGCCCCATCTGGAACGTGCGCGCCCCGATGATCATGTCCACCTTCCTTGAAGCCCTGGACTTCACCGGCACCACGATCCTGCCCTTCACCACCCACGCGATGAGCGGGCTGGGCACGGTACCCCGCGACTACACCGCACTTGCCCCCACCGCCACGATCGGCCCCGGCCTGGCCGTACGCGGGGAGGAAGTCTACGACGCCGCCGCCGACACCGAGCAGTGGTTGGCCCAGGTCGGCCTGCTCGAGCGCTGACCCGCCCACCCCTTTTCGAAAGGACCCCTTTCATGACCACCACACCGAACACCGGCCGCGTTGCCGTCATCACCGGCGCCTCCTCCGGCATCGGGGCCGCCACCGCCCGGGCCCTGCACGGCACCGGGTACCGGGTGGCGCTGCTGGCCCGGCGCACCGACCGCCTCCAGGCCCTGGCAGCCGAACTCGGCGAGGGGGCGGTCGCCATCGCCGCCGAGGTCACCGACCGCGATTCTCTTCTCGCGGCCGCCGAACAGATCAAGCAGGACCTCGGCGGGGCTGACGTGCTGGTCAACAACGCCGGGATCATGCTCCTGGGCCCCTTCTCCGCCGACCAGCACGCCGACTACCGGGCCATGATCGAGGTGAACCTGCTCGGGGCGATCACCACCACCGAGGTGTTCCTTGACCAGCTCCAGGACGGTGGCGGGGACATCGTGAACATCTCCTCCGTCGCCGGACGCACCGCCCGCCCCGGAAACGGCGTCTACGCCGCGACCAAGTGGGGACTCAACGGGTGGTCGGAGTCGCTGCGCCAGGAACTGCTGCCCGACGTGCGGGTGACGCTGATCGAGCCCGGTGTCGTGGCCACCGAACTGCCCACCCACATTACCCACGAGGCGACCAAGACGGCCGTGGACCGGCTCTACCACCAGGCACCCGTCACCGCTGAGGACATCGCCGAGGTCATCGCCTTCACCCTCACCCGCCCCCGCCACCTGGCCATCCACGAGATCCTGCTGCGTCCCGCCGACCAAGCCTGACCCCCCCCCCC
>NZ_JAFCWG010000003.1:0-104011 GCF_049897445.1 Kocuria sp. LHG3120
AGGAGCACCACGTGCACGTTCTGGGGGCCGTCCCCCGGTGTCACACCGGTCCACATCGAGGTGTAGGGGTTCATCCGCTCCCCGGTGGAGGAGCGCGGGAGCAGCTGCAGGAACACCTCGAGGTCCTGGAAGGTGGGCACGATCTTCTCGATGCCCATCACGGTGATCAGGGTCTCGGGCAGGGTCAGGCACATGCGGCCGTTGCCCTCGGACTCCACCACGGTCAGCGTCCCGGTCTCGGCCACGCCGAAGTTCGCCCCGGAGACCGCCACGGAGGTGGAGAGGAACTTCTCCCGCAGGTGGGTGCGGGCGGCCTCGGCGAGGTCCCGGGGCTCGGACGTGAGCGTCTCGTCGGTCTCGGCCATCTCGGCCAGGAAGATGTCGCGGATCTCGTGCCGGTTCTTGTGGATCGCCGGGACCAGGATGTGGGACGGCTTGTCGTGGCCCAATTGGACGATCAGCTCGGCCAGGTCCGTCTCCGTGGCGGTGATCCCGTGGCCGGCCAGGTGCTCCTCGAGGCCGATCTCCTGGGTGGCCATGGACTTGATCTTGATGACGTCGGTGGACCCGGTGGCCTGCACGAGCTCGGTGACGATCCGGTTGGCCTCCTCGGCGTCGCGCGCCCAGTGCACGGTGCCGCCGCGGGCCGTGAGGTTGCGCTCGAACTCCTCGAGCAGGTGCGGCAGGTTCGCCATGACCTGCTCCTTGATCGCGGAGCCGGCGGAGCGCAGCTCCTCCCAGTCGGGCAGCTCGCCCGCCACCGCGGCGCGCTTGCCGCGGATCGTGTGGGTGGCGTGGCGGATGTTGGCGCGCATCTGCGTGTTGCCCATCTCGGCCTTCGCCGCGGCGGGGAACGCGGTCTGCGCGTGCAGGTTCCCCTGGCCGTGGACGGGGCGGACGGCGGGCATGCCCAGGGCCGTGCGGCTCATCGAGCTCCTCCGGTCGTGCGGGGGGCCGAGGACGACGCCGTGCGGCGCGCCCCGGGCCCGGGGATGGACAGCTCGACCGGCCCGGAGACCTCGAGCGGGTTCTCGCGGGTGGACGCGAGGATCTCGGCGAAGTGGACGGTGCCCGCACCCGTTCCCCGGCGGGCCATGGCCCCACCCAGGTGCATCAGGCAGGAGGCGTCCCCCCCGGTGCACAGCTCGGCCCCGGTGGAGACGATGTTGTCGATCTTCTCCTCGGCCATCGCGGCGGAGACGTCCGGGTTCTTGAACGAGAAGGTCCCGCCGAAGCCGCAGCACTCCTCGGCGTCGGGCAGCTCGACGAAGTCGATGTCCCCGACCGAGGCGACCAGGTCCTTCTGCCGGTCCCCCAGGCGCAGCAGCCGCATCCCGTGGCAGGACGGGTGGTAGGTCACCCGGTGGGGGAACCAGGAGCCGAGCTGCGCGGCCGCGTCGTGGACGCCGAGCACGTCGGTCAGCAGCTGCGAGAGCTCGTAGGTGGTGGCGGCGACGGCCGCGGCCTCCTCGGCGAGGGCCTCGTCCCCGCCGGCGCGGGCGATCATCGGCTGCTGGTGGCCCAGGGAGGCGACACAGGAGCCCGAGGGCGCCACGGCCACGTCGTAGTCCACGGCGGAGAAGGCCTGCACGTGGTTGCGGACCACGGGCAGGGCGTCGTCGAAGTAGCCGCTGTTGACGTGCATCTGGGAGCAGCAGCCCTGGCCGGGCGGGAACACCACCTCGTGGCCGAGCCGCTCGAGCACCCGCACGGTGGCCAGCGCGACGCGCGGATACATCGCGTCCACGATGCACGTGGCGAACAGGGCGATTCTCATGCGACCTCCGGAGTCGGGAGCGGGAAGACGGGACGACGACGCCGGGCCGCCTGTGGTCTGACCATGCTAGACCGGTGAACCCCGTCACACAATCGACCGGCGCAACGATCGCGCCACCTCGGGAGAGCGGTTGGCCGTGTGACGTGGCTCATGTACTCTTCGTGGTCAGACCATTGTGGTCCGACCATAGCCGTGACGCGTTCCCCGTCGGCCACGCACCGTTCCGTCCGTCCCCGTCCCTGGGAGTCCGAGTGACCACCTTTACCGCGATGACCGATGCCGTCGGCGGGAGCGTCGCGCTCTCCGCCCTCGTCGGCACCATCCCTCTGCTCACGTTCTTCGTCATGCTGCTGGGCGTCAAGGCCCGCGCCCACGTCTCGGGCGCCACCGCGCTGCTGGCGGCGATCGTCGTCGCCGTCCTGGCCTTCGGCATGCCGCTCTCCCTCACACTGCTCTCCGCCACCCAGGGCGCGGTCTACGGCCTGTTCCCCATCGTGTGGATCGTGGTCATGGCGCTGTGGTTCTACCAGGTGACCGTCCTCAGCGGCCGCTTCGAGGACCTGCGGACCATCTTCGACACCATCGGCGGCGGGGACCTGCGCATCCAGGCCGTGCTCATCGCGTTCTGCTTCGGCGGCCTGCTCGAGGCCCTCGCCGGCTTCGGCGCGCCCGTCGCGATCACCGCGACCATGATCCTGGCGCTGGGGCTCAAGCCCCTGAAGACGGCCACCGTGGTGCTCATCGCCAACACCGCGCCCGTGGCGTTCGGCGCGATCGCCATCCCGATCACCACCGCCGGCGTGCTGACCGGTCTGGACCCCGCGCGGATCGGCGCGGTCGTCGGCCACCAGGCGCCGTTCTTCGCGGTCATGGTGCCGTTCATCCTGCTGTTCATCATCGACGGCGTGCGCGGGCTCAAGGAGGCGTGGCTGGCCGCGCTGGTCATCGGCGTCTCCTTCGCGGTCGCCCAGTGGTGGTGCGCCACGTACTTCTCCTACGAGCTCACCGACGTGGTTGCCTCCCTCACCGGCCTGGCCGCCGCGGTGATCCTCCTGCGCTTCTGGCGCCCCAAGGGCGCCGACGCCGTCCGCACCCGCCTCGGCGTGGAGAAGCCTCCCGCGCCCGAGGGGCTGACCCCGGCACGCGTGTGGATGGCCGTGCTGCCCTACGTCCTGGTGGTCGCGGTCTTCGGCCTGGCCAAGCTGTGGACCCTCGGCGTGAGCATCCCGGGGGCCCTGGCCGCCACCGACATCTCCATCCCCTGGCCGGGCCTGCACGGACACCTCCTCAACGCAACCGGCGAGCCGGTCACGAGCACCATCTACAAGTTCCAGTGGCTCTCCAGCCCGGGCACGCTGCTGCTGATCACAGGCCTGCTCGTCGCCGTCATCTACTCGGTGTTCCACGGCAACGGCCGCTTCCGGCTCTCGGTGGGCAACGCCGTGGCGGAGATCGGGCGCTCGTTCTGGAAGATGCGCTTCTCCGCCCTGACCATCATGAGCGTGCTCTCCCTGGCCTACGTCATGAACACGTCCGGCCAGACCATCTCGATCGGCACCTGGGTGGCCGGTCTGGGCGCGGCCTTCGCGTTCCTCTCCCCCGTGCTCGGCTGGCTGGGCACCGCGGTCACCGGCTCCGACACCTCCGCCAACGCGCTGTTCTCCAACCTCCAGAAGACCGCCGCCGAGGGCACCGGCCTCGATCCGCACCTCATGACGGCGGCGAACACCTCCGGCGGCGTGGTGGGCAAGATGATCTCGCCGCAGTCCCTGGCCATCGCCGCGACCGCGGTGGGCATGGAGGGCAAGGAGTCCGCCATCTTCCGCTCGGTCATCTGGTGGTCCCTCGGCCTGCTCCTGCTGCTGTGCACCCTGGTGTTCCTGCAGTCCAACGTGCTGGCCTGGATGCTCCCGACCTCCTGAGCACAACGCCCCGGGGCCCCGCTGGACCGATCGGTCCGGCGGGGCCCCGCCGCCTCCCTAGACTGGTCCGCGTCCCGCCCACCCTCTGAGGAGCCCCCCGTGCCCGCAGCCGCACGCATGTACACCGTCGTCCTCGACTGGCTCGAGGAGCGCCTGCGCACGGGCGAGATCTCGGTGGGCGACAAGCTGCCCGGGGAGCGCCACCTGGCCGAGGAGTTCGGCATCTCCCGCGCCTCGGTGCGGGAGGCGATCCGGATCCTCGACGCCATGGGACTGGTCCGCTCGTCGACCGGGTCCGGGCCGAACGCGGGGGCGATCGTCATCGCGGAGCCCTCGGCCGCGCTCGGGTGGGCGCTGCGGATGCACGTGGCCAACCGGTCGCTGCCGGTGCGGGACCTCGTGCAGACCCGGCTGCTGCTCGAGACCCAGTCCGCCCGCGAGGCGGCCGCCGCGGCGGAGACCCCGTGGCGGGCGGCGGTGCTCGGGCGCGCCGCGGAGCTCGTGGCCGCCATGGAGGACCCGGACCTGCCGGACGAGCACTTCCACGCCCACGACGCGCAGTTCCACATCCTGCTCGCCTCCCTGGCCGGCAACGTGGTGGTCGAGACGATCATGACCTCACTGCGCCAGGCCACCATCGGGTACGTGCAGGAGACCGTCGCCGGTCTGGACGACTGGCCGCAGGTGCGCCGCACCCTGCAGGAGCAGCACCGAGAAATCCTGCGCGCCTTCCAGGAGCGCCGGGGCGAGGACGCCGCCGCCGCACTGCGGGAGCACATCACCTGGTTCTTCGGCCACAGCGTCGCCGCTCAGGAGGGGTAGGGCCGGCGGGCGTGACCGGACGACCCTGAGGGCTCCGACCCCCGGGCCCGGCGGAACGACCCGGCAGAGGCCCCGGACGCACGAGAACGGCCCCACCGGTTCCGGTGGGGCCGTTCTCGTCTGCCAGGTCTGCGGAGCAGATGTTGCACGGTAGGGGGCCATCGGCCGAGGGGGGGGGTGCAAGGTGATCCAGGCCTTGCGCGGCCACATCCCGGGTCCAGGGGGGACTGTCCCGGGGCGGCCCCCTACCGTGAGCAGGTCGGTGGACCATCCGGTCCGGGGCTCGGCCTCATGGGGGGTTGGGCCGTGCGCCGTAGGGATGTCTCTCACTCATCCACCGACTTTTCTTCTCTGCTCGCACTGATCACTATGCCGGGTTTGCTAATGCAGATGAATGCACTTTCGTCTACAACTTTCCTGGACTTCCGTCCGGACCGGGACTGCGGACGGGGCCCCAGACTCAGAGATCGCGCAGCTGCGGATCGACGAGCCCGCTCTGGTACGCCTTGATCAGCGCCTGCACCCGGTCGCGGACGCCGAACTTCTCACAGACCCGCCCGAGGTAGGCCTTCACGCTGCCCTCGGAGACGTGCATCTGCTCGGCGATCTCCCGGTTGCTGAGACCCTGGGCCAGGAGCGTCACGGTCTCCATCTCCCGGTCGGTCAGCAGGGAGCGCAGGCCGCTGTCCGCCGACCGCGCCGGCTGCTGCTGGTCGGGCACGGAGATGACGTTGTCCGCGAGCGCGCGCGCGATCGCCGGGGAGAGGGCGATCTCGTTGTTGAGCACCTGGTTCACGGCGTCGATGATCTCGTCCGGCCGGGCGTCCTTGACCAGATAGCCGGCCGCGCCGGCCCGGAGGGCGGGCACCACGAACTCCAGCGTGGAGAACGTGGTGAGGGCCAGCACCTTGGACCGGGGACTGCGCGAGGTGATCTCCCGGGTGGCCTCGATCCCGTCCATGACGGGCATCTTCATGTCCATCAACACCACGTCCGGGTCGATGGCCAGACATCGGTCCACGGCTTCGCGCCCGTTGGCGGCGGTGCCGATCACCTCGAAACCGGGCTCGGCCGAGAAGAAGGACTTCAGGGCCTCCAGCATCAACGGCTGGTCGTCCACGACAAGCACTCTGCAATCAGTCACTCGCACAGTCTATTTTTCGATGTCCCCCAAAGTGCAACACGTCATATTCGACAAAAGTCACAAATGGTCTGGACAAAGGTCGATAGGTCAGTCTGGTTAACGTTGGCAAAATGGTAACTACCAGGGCAGCACACCCCCTTCGCGGCCGGGAGATCTCTCCCCCACCCCGGCCGCGGCCCCCCGATCCGGTGCTGTTCTCGTGATCCAAGGAGCCCCCCATGAAGAAGAAGTTCACCAGTGCCCTCGCCGCCACGTTCGTCGCCACGACTCTCATCGTCGCCCCTGTTGCTCCCGCGAATGCCGCGCCTGGTTACGTCGTATGCGGCTGGTTCCCGGTCTTCTGCCGATGAAACCGCACACTTCTGTATCTTCAAGATGTGACTGATCTGATCTCGTCCGTGGAACAAGCACCGCGGACAGCCGGGAAGGAATCATTCTTCCAGGCCGAGGGCGTACCTCGGTGGCTGTCCGTGGTGCTTGTCGTTTACGGACTGATGGTGATGCTGGACCAGGTGCGACACCTGGTGACCCATTTGACGGGTGATCCGACCACCGACTTCATGCGCACGCTCGACGGTGTCATGTCGTCTGCTGTCATCGCTCTGATTGCATGGCGGTCCACGTGGGCTTCCATATTGTCGATCCCCTGCTTGGTGACCTCGATCTTGGCGAACTACTTCGGATCGGCAATCTTTGCTGTATGTGTGGTCACCATTGCGGTCGTCGCCACTGCCACGCGGCCATTCATCATCGCCCACCTTGGGGTGTACTTGCTCTGGTCCATCACCATCGCCACCGTCCACGGGCCGTTCGATTCCTCCCTTCTCTGGTCTACGGTCAACGCACTTATCGCCTCAGCGCTCGTTGGTGGGGCCATCCGATACTTCCGTGGCCAACGTCGACGCGCCGAGCAACGCGTTCGTGATCTAGAGATCCTCAACGAGCGGCTTCGGGAGGACGAGCGGCAGGCCCTGGCCCGCGATCTGCACGACGTCGTCGCCCACGAGCTCACCCTCATCACGATGCAGACCATGAGCCGGCGCCGCTCCGGGGACGTCGGTGAGCTGCACCAGGTCCTCGAGACCGTGGAGGGCGCCGCCCGCTCTGCGCTGCACGAGCTGCGGGTCATGCTCCGGCTGCTGCGCAACGAGAACGAGGGCGAGCACCCGCGGGACGTCACGGGCGCCGGCCTGTCCATCGGCAGCCTGGAGCACGTGGTCACGTCCCTCGCAGCGAGCCTGCGGGACCTGCGCTTCGAGCCGGAGGTGGTCATCACGGGCGACCTCGAGGCCATGCCCACCACGGTGCGCGGCACGGCCGCCCGCATCTTGCAGGAGGCGGTCACCAACATCATCAAGTACGCCCCGGCCGGCTCTCGCTGCCGGATCGAGGTGACGGCGGACGAGCACGAGCTGTGCCTGCGCGTGACCAACCCCCTGCCGCGCAGCACCCAGCGCCAGGGCAGCCACTCGTCAGAGATGTCCTCGGGGCTCGGCCTGCGGGGCATCACGGAACGCGTCTCCCTGCTGGGCGGTCACGCCGAGAGCGGTGCCGCGGACGGCCAGTGGGTCCTCGACGTGTGCCTGCCGGTGGACCGCAGGGAAGCCCTGTGACCGAGCGCGCCGAGCCGGACCCCGGCCTGGCACGGCGCGTGGCGGACGTCGTGGCCGCCATCCCGCCGGGCCGGGTGCTGTCCTACCGGGACGTCGCGGAGCTCGCGGAGTGTCGCTCCGCACGCCTCGTGGGCACGCTCATGGCGCGCAACCCCACCGGCGCGGACCTCCCGTGGTGGCGGGTGGTCACCGTGCAGGGCATCCTCGCCGACCACCTGCAGGCCGAGGCCCGGGACCGGTACCGCGAGGAGGGCACTCCCCTGCGGGAGGACGACCGACACCTCGTGCGTGTGGACATGGGCCGCGCCCAGTGGACGCCCGACTCCCCCGGCGCCTGACGCCGCCCGGCGCCGCCCGGCGTCAGTACTCGAGCGGGCCGGCCACCTCGAAGAAGTTGCCGTCCGGGTCGAAGGTGCGGCCGGTGAGCCGCTCGAACGCCTCGACGTAGCGCGCGCGGGTCCGCTCCACCACCTGCTCCGGCAGCGGGGGCACGGGGCCGGTCCCGTTCCAGCCGGACTCGTCCGAGCGCAGCCAGTCCCGCACGTACTGCTTGTCGAACGAGGGCTGGGCCTTGCCGGGCTCGTAGGTCTCGGCGTCCCAGAAGCGGGAGGAGTCCGGGGTGAGGACCTCGTCCCCGAGGGTGATCGCGCCGCGGTAGGAGTCCAGGCCGAACTCCACCTTGGTGTCCGCCACGATGATCCCCCGCTCGCGGGCGATCCGCTCGGCGGCGGTGTAGATCTCCAGGGTCAGCTCGCGCAGCCGGTCCGCCACCGCGTGGCCCACGCCGTCGGCCATCTCCTGGAAGGTGATGGGGAGGTCGTGCTCGCCCACCTCCGCCTTGCCGGTCGGGGTGAAGATCGGCTCGGCGAGCCGGGAGCCGTCCACGAGCCCCGGGGGCAGCTCGATCCCGCAGACCTCACCGGTCTCCCGGTAGTCCTTGAGGCCGGAACCGGTCAGATAGCCGCGCGCGATGCACTCGACGGGGAACATCGACAGGTTCTTGCAGACGACGGCCCGCCCCCGGACGGACTCGTGCACGTCGGTCGACAGGACGTGGTTGGGCACGGCCGCGAGCTGCTCGAACCACCACAGGGACAGCTGCGTCAGGATCTTGCCCTTGTCCGGGATCTCCGTGGGGAGGATCTCGTCGAAGGCGCTGATCCGGTCGGTGGCCAGCACCAGGACCGAGCCGGCCCGGTACTCGGCGTCGTCGTAGATGGCCACGCCCGTGGCCCGCAGCCGCGACTCGTCGGGGACGTAGAGCTCCCGGACCTTGCCCGAGTAGATGTGCCTCCACCCGGGGATCTCGGGTGGGGTGGTGACGGTGCCCTGCTCGCTCATGCCTGCTCCTGACGGGGACGGGGGGCGGAGGCGCCGGGAACGGTGACCAGCCCCCGGGCGGCCTTCAGCGCGATGTCGGTGCGGTGCTGCGAGCCCTCGAGCGCCACGAGCCCCACGCCCCGGTAGGCGCGCTCGCGGGCGTCGTCGAGGTCCGCGCCGAGGGCCACGACGGCGAGCACCCGCCCGCCGGCGGAGACGATCCGCCCGGCGTGCTCGCCCTCCGGGGCCACCGCGGTGCCGGCGTGGACCACGTGCACGCCCTCGAGCGCCTCGGCGTCCTCCAGCCCGCCGATCGGGTCGCCCTTCCGGGGGCTGTCCGGGTAGTCCTGCGCGGCGACGACCACCGCGACGGCCGTCTCGGGCCGCCAGCGCAGCCGCTCGGCCTCGTCGAGGCGCCCGGCGGCGGCGTCGTGCAGCAGCCGCCCGAGCGGGGTGGTGAGCCGGGCCAGCACGGCCTGGGTCTCGGGGTCCCCGAACCGGGCGTTGAACTCGATGACCCGCAGACCGCGGGTCGTCACGGCCAGCCCGCAGTACAGCACGCCCACGAACGGGGTGCCGCGGCGGCGCATCTCGTCGACCGTGGGGCGGGCCACCCGCTCCACGACCTCCTCCACGAAGCCCTGCGGCAGCCACGGCAGCGGCGTGTAGGCGCCCATCCCGCCGGTGTTGGGGCCCTCGTCGTCGTCGTGGATCCGCTTGAAGTCCTGCGCGGGGCTCAGGGGGATCACGCGGGAGCCGTCGGTCAGCACGAACAGGGACACCTCGGGCCCGTCCAGGAACTCCTCGATCACCACGCTCCCACCCGCGGCGAAACAGGCGGCCGCGTGCTCGAGCGCCTCCGCGCGGTCGGCAGTGACGACCACGCCCTTGCCGGCGGCGAGCCCGTCGTCCTTGACCACGTAGGGGGCGCCGAAGGTGTCGAGGGCGTCGGCGGCCTCCTCCTCCGTGGTCGCGACCCGCGCCATCGCGGTGGGCACCCCCGCGGAGGCCATGACCTCCTTGGCGAACGCCTTGGAGCCCTCGAGCCGCGCCGCGGCCCGCGAGGGACCGAAGACGAGGAAGCCGGCCTCGCGCAGGGCGTCGGCCACCCCGGCCACCAGCGGGGCCTCGGGGCCGACGACGACGAGGTCCACCGCGAGCTCGCGCGCCAGCGCGGTGGCCGCGGCGGGGTCGTCGGCGTCCACGGCGTGCACCGGGACGAGCTGCGCGATCCCGGCGTTGCCCGGCGCGCAGTGCACCTGCTCGACCTCGGGATCTGCCAGCAGTGCGCGGATGATTGCGTGTTCGCGGCCTCCGGGGCCCAGTACCAGAACCTTCACGCCCTCAGGCTAGTTGGCGGCACCGGGAAGTGGCACATCGTTCCCGGCATGCGGGCACGGCCCCGGCCCCGCCGGGAATTCCCGTCCCCGCTGACATACTGGGGCGATGCAGACCTTCACCTCGGACCGTGCCGTGGACCTCGCCGTGCTCGAGCGCAGCGGCTTCGTCGAGTCCCGCCACCGCGGCTCCGCCGTGGTCCTGGACCCGGACGGGGCCGTGGCCGTCGAACTGGGCGACATCGGCACCCCGATCTTCCCCCGCTCCACGCTCAAGCCGTTCCAGACCATCGCCGCCATGAAGGCCGGCGTCCCCCTGCGCGGGGCCCAGGTGGCCATCGCCTCCGCGTCCCACATCGGCTCCTTCGAGCAGCTCGACGCCGTGAGCTCGATCCTGACGGCCGCCGGTCTGACCGAGGACGCGCTGCAGTGCCCGCCGGACTGGCCCGAGGACGAGGAGGTCCGCACGGAGCTCGTGCGGGCCGGCCGCGGCAAGAACCGGATCTGCATGAACTGCTCCGGCAAGCACGCCGCGTTCCTGTGGGCCTGCACCGAGAACGACTGGCCCACGGACAGCTACCTGGACCCCGAGCACCCCCTGCAGCGGACGGTGCTGGAGACCGTCGAGGAGTTCTCCGGCGAGCGCGTGGCCCACGTGGGCGTGGACGGGTGCGGCGCCCCCCTCGCGGCGATCTCCCTGACCGGCCTCGCCCGGGCGTACTCGACGCTGGGCCGGGCCGCGGGCAACCTCGACGCCGACGCCCGCGCCGCCACGGTCTCCCAGTGCATGCTCGACTACCCGGAGCTCGTGCACGGGCGGGGCAGGTACAACACCGTGGTCATGGAGGAGCTGGACGTCGTGGCGAAGCTCGGCGCGGAGGGCGTGCTCGCGCTCGGCACCCGCACCGGGTGGTCCGTGGCGCTCAAGGTCCTCGACGGCGGGTCCCGCGCCAACGCGCTCATCGGCCTCGCCCTGCTCGCCCACGCCGGGGCCGTGCCCGCCGCGGCGGCCGCCGCGGTGATCGGGCAGGTGGTGCGCCCGGTCATGGGCGGGTCCCGCCCCGTGGGCCGGCTCCGCCTGGCGGACCCCCTCCTGGAGCTGCTCGGCCCGGAGCTGGTCCGGGCGCTCGGGCAGGACTAGGCCGTGGCCCGCCGCCGCGTCGACCCCGCGGACGGGACCCTGGCCCTGAGCGCCTGGCGCGCGGACCCGGACGGCACCCCGCGCCGGACCGTAGCCACCGCCGTGCGCTACACCCTCGAGGAGCTCGCCGAGCGGGTGCCCGGCAACAGCGTGGAGGTGCGCGTCCCGCCCTTCGGCGTGACCCAGTGCGTGGCCGGCCCCCGGCACACCCGCGGCACCCCGCCCAACGTCGTCGAGACCGACGCCCGCACGTGGCTCGGCCTGGTGACGGGGGCCGTGACCTGGCCGGAGGCCGTCGCCTCGGGCGCCGCTGTGGCCTCGGGCACAAGGACCGATCTCGCGGACGCCCTCCCCCTGTTTCCCCGGTAGCCTTGAGGGCATGAGCTCCACTCCCTCCTCCCCCTCCGCGCGCCCGTCCCCGCGGAAGCTCCCGCGCCGGCGCCGCCGGGTGCGGACGGCCGTGCCGCTGGCCGCCTCCGGCAGCCAGCAGATGACCCTGCGCCGCGCCCCGAACATCTGGGCGTTCGTCCTGCTCGGCGGCGTGCTCGGCGCCGTGGTGGGCGTGCTCGTGGGGCTGTCCGGCGGAGGGAGCGCCGAGTTCACCCAGGGGGCCGTGACCCTGTTCATGGTCTCCGTCTGCACGGTCCTGGGCCTGGCGGCCGGCGCCGTCCTGGCCCTCGTGCTGGACCGGGTCTCCGTGGCCCGGGCGCGGGCCGTCACCACCGAGGTCGTGGACGGGGACGACGACGCCCCGTCCGGGGCGCCGGGCGAAGCGCCCCGGCCCACCGACCCCCGAAGCTCGAGAGAAGGCTGATCGACGTGGTTCGCCCTGATGGACAACTCAGCCACGACCTGCTCCCCGGAGAGAAGGGCCCCCAGGACGCGTGCGGCGTGTTCGGCGTGTGGGCCCCCGGCGAGGAGGTCGCGAAACTGGCCTACTACGGCCTCTACGCCCTGCAGCACCGCGGCCAGGAGTCGGCCGGCATCGCCGCGAGCGACGGCAACCGCATCGCGGTGTACAAGGACATGGGCCTCGTCTCGCAGGTCTTCGACGAGGCGACCCTCACCACCCTGACCGGTCACCTGGCCGTGGGCCACTGCCGGTACTCCACCACGGGCGGGTCCCACTGGGCCAACGCCCAGCCCACGCTGGGCGCCACCCCGCACGGGACCGTGGCGCTCGCGCACAACGGCAACCTCACCAACTCGGCGGAGCTCTACGAGAAGCTGATCGACAAGTCCGGCTTCCCCTCCCAGGGGGAGATGGCGCAGGGCAACACCACGGACACCGCGCTGGTCACCGCGCTGCTGGCCGAGCACCCGCACGGCTCCCTCGAGGACGCGGCCATGCACCTGCTCCCCCAGCTCGTGGGCTCCTTCTGCCTGGCGTTCATGGACGAGAACGCCCTCTACGCCGCCCGTGACCCGCAGGGCATCCGGCCGCTGGTCCTCGGCCGGCTCGAGCGCGGCTGGGTGGTGGCCTCCGAGACCGCGGCGCTGGACATCGTGGGCGCGTCCCTGGTCCGGGAGATCGAGCCCGGCGAGTTCGTGGTGATCGATGAGCACGGCCTGCGCTCCCAGCGCTTCGCCGAGACCCGCCGCGCCGCGTGCGTGTTCGAGTACGTCTACCTGGCCCGTCCGGACACCACCATCAACGGCCGCTCCGTGTACGAGTCCCGCGTGGAGATGGGCCGCCGGCTGGCCCGGGAGCACCGCATCGACGCGGACCTGGTCATGCCCACCCCGGAGTCCGGGACCCCCGCCGCCATCGGCTACGCCGAGGAGTCCGGCATCCCGTTCGGCAACGGCCTGGTCAAGAACGCCTATGTGGGACGAACGTTCATCCAGCCCTCGGACACCATCCGCCAGCTGGGCATCCGGCTCAAGCTCAACCCCCTGAAGTCCGTGGTGGCAGGCAAGCGGCTCGTGGTCATCGACGACTCGATCGTGCGCGGGAACACCCAGCGGGCCCTCATCCGGATGCTGCGGGAGGCCGGGGCCGCCGAGATCCACGTGCGGATCTCCTCCCCGCCCATCAAGTGGCCGTGCTTCTACGGCATCGACTTCGCCTCCCGCGCGGAGCTGATCGCCAACGGGCTCGGGGTCGAGGAGATCAGGGCGTCCCTGGGCGCCGACTCCCTCGGCTACATCTCCGAGGACGGGATGATCGCGGCCACCCTGCAGGAGCGCGGCGAGCTGTGCACCGCGTGCTTCTCCGGGACCTACCCCACCCGGCTGCCGGACGCCGACAAGCTGGGCAAGAACGTCTTCGAGGCCCGCACGCCCGTGGACTCCTCGCCCCGCCGCGCCCCGGGCGGATCCGCCGTGGCGCAGCGGCCGGAGCACGCCTCCGCCGTGTCCATCGACACCCGCCCCTCGGCCGCGGACGGCCTCTCCCGCCGGCCCGCCGAGCGCACCAGCATCTCCGACGAGGACCCCGGCGTCCAGGAGACCTCCACCGGGTGCGACCCCGGGCCCGACTCCGACCTCGAGGACCTGATCCTGCCGGAGGACCGGGTCCCCGCCGCCCGCACGACCACGGGGCCCGCCGGGCCCGGATCCCAGCACGCCGCCCAGCCCGAGACCGCGAAGGACGCCTGACATGGCCCAGCCCCCCTCCTCCACGAACCGCACCGTCACCTACGCCAGCGCGGGCGTGGACGTCGAGGCGGGAGACCGCGCCGTCGAGCTCATGAAGAGCGCGGTCAAGGCCACGCACACCCCCAACGTGATCGGCGGGGTCGGCGGGTTCGCGGGACTGTTCGACGTCTCGGAGCTGCTCGCCTACCGCAAGCCCTACCTCGCCACCTCGACCGACGGCGTGGGCACCAAGGTGGCGATCGCCCAGACCCTCGACGTGCACGACACGATCGGCTTCGACCTCGTGGGCATGGTCGTGGACGACATCGTGGTGGTCGGCGCCAAGCCCCTGTTCATGACCGACTACATCGCCACGGGCCACGTGGTGCCCGAGCGGATCGCGGACATCGTGCGCGGCATCGCCGCGGCCTGCGAGCAGGCCGGCACCGCCCTGGTCGGCGGCGAGACCGCCGAGCACCCGGGCCTGCTGGCCCCGGACGAGTACGACGTGGCGGGGGCCGCCACCGGTGTGGTCGAGGCCGACGAGCTGCTGGGCCCGGACCGCGTGCGCGCCGGCGACGTGGTCATCGGCATGGCCTCCTCCGGCCTGCACTCCAACGGGTACTCCCTGGTCCGCAAGGTCATCAACGTGGCCGGATGGTCGCTGGACCGGCAGGTCTCGGAGCTCGGCCGCACCCTGGGCGAGGAGCTGCTGGAGCCCACCCGCGTCTACGCCGCCGACGTCCTCGACCTCGCCGCCGCCTTCCCCGTGAACGGCGCGGACCGGACCACGGGCCGCGGTGTCCGCGGCTTCAGCCACGTGACCGGCGGCGGCCTCGCCGCGAACCTCGCCCGGGTGCTCCCCGCCGGGCTCGAGGCCACGGTGGACCGCAGCACCTGGGAGCTGCCCGCGATCTTCCAGCTGATCAGCCAGCTCGGCAACGTCCCCCTCCCCGACCTCGAGCGGACCCTCAACCTCGGCGTGGGCATGGTCGCGATCGTCGACCCGTCGGCGGCCGACGCCGCTGTGGCCCACCTCACGGCCCGGGGCCTGCCCTCGTGGGTCATGGGCACCGTGGACGGGATCGATCCGGACGCCGACCACGGCGGGCCCGACTGGGTGCAGGGCGCCAAGGGCGTGGACGGCGGCGCGGTGCGCATGGTCAACGCCTACACGGGCTGATCCGGCCCGGAGAGCCCCGGTGGAACAGCGAACGCCCCGCCGGCCGGCGGGGCGTTCGCTGTTCGCGGGGACGCGAAGAAGGTGCTCGTCCTGGACGGGCACCTTGTTGCGTCGTGCGGTGGAGACGAGCGGAGTTCCCGGTGGCTACCGGCGGAAGTCCTCGTCGTAGTCGTCGGCGTACTTGTCGACGTAGGCCGAGTAGTCGTCCTCGTCCTCCTCGACGGTCTCCTGGACCGGCTCCCGCAGCGGGGGCATCTGCTCGCTGCCGCGCAGTTCCCGCTGGAGTGCCGTGAGGTCGGTCTGCGGGCTGAAGTACTTCATCTCCCGCGCCTGCCGTGTCGCCTTCGCCTTTTGACGGCCGCGCCCCATGGCGTGACCCCCTCTGTCTCTTGGTCCGGACGGCGGCACTCTGGCACAGAGTACGGCCCCGGAAATGTCGTATGAATGGTTCGTGAGACCAGGGTACATGGTTTGTCAGCCCGTTGCGCCCGGCCCGGGACCGGCGCGGTGGACTGTCGGCAACCTCACGGGAGGCGGGCGGAACGCCGCCCGGGAGCCCCGGCGGCGGGCCGTCGCCGGGTCTCCCGGACGGCGGCCCGCCGCCGGCGGCGCGCCCCGCAGCTCAGTCCGCGGCGTGCGCCCGCTCGGACACGGCGGTGACGGTCAGCCCGTCCGCCACGACGTCGGCGTCGACGTCCACCCGGACCGCGTCCCCGTCCACGACCGCCCCGGAGAGGATCGCCCTGGCGAGCTTGTCCCCGATCTCCCGCTGCACCAGCCGGCGCAGCGGCCGGGCGCCGTAGGCCGGGTCGTAGCCGGTGAGACCGAGCCACTCGGTGGCCGCGGGCGTGACCTCCAGGCGCAGGCGGCGCTGGCCCAGGCGCTCGGCGAGCTGGGCGACCTGGATGTCCACGATCTTCGACAGGTCGGACGTGGACAGCGGGTCGAACAGGATCACGTCGTCGAGCCGGTTCAGGAACTCGGGCTTGAACGAGGCGTTGACCACGTTCATCACCGCCTGCTTCTTCGCCTCCGGCTCGATGGTCTGGTCCACCAGGAACTGGCTGCCCAGGTTGGAGGTGAGGATCAGGATCACGTTGCGGAAGTCCACCGTGCGCCCCTGCCCGTCGGTGAGCCGGCCGTCGTCGAGCACCTGCAGCAGGATGTCGAAGACGTCCGGGTGGGCCTTCTCGATCTCGTCCAGCAGGACCACCGAGTACGGGCGGCGCCGCACGGACTCGGTGAGCTGGCCGCCCTCCTCGTAGCCGACGTAGCCGGGAGGGGCGCCGACCAGCCGGGAGACCGTGTGCTTCTCCCCGTACTCGGACATGTCGATCCGCACCAGCGCGCGCTCGTCGTCGAACTGGAACTCCGCCAGGGACTTCGCGAGCTCGGTCTTGCCCACGCCGGTGGGACCCAGGAACAGGAAGGAGCCGATCGGCCGGTTCGGGTCGGAGATCCCGGCGCGCGAGCGGCGCACGGCGTCGGCGACGGCCTGCACGGCCCGGTGCTGGCCGATGAGCCGCTTCCCGAGCACCTCCTCCATGTGCAGCAGCTTCTCGGTCTCGCCCTGGAGCATGCGTCCGGCGGGGATGCCGGTCCAAGCCGAGATCACCTCGGCGACGTCGTCGGCCGTGACCTCCTCGGAGACCATGGTGTCGTGCGGGGCGGAGGTGTCCTCCTGCTCCTGGGCGGCGTCGAGCTCCTTCTGCAGCGCCGGGATCTCGCCGTAGAGCAGCCGGGAGGCCTCCGCGAGGTCGCCCTGGCGCTGGGCCATCTCCGCCTGCGAGCGCAGGTTGTCGATCCGCTCCTTGAGGTCGCCGACGCGGTTCAGGCCGGCCTTCTCGGCCTCCCACCGGGCGTTGAGGGCGTCCAGGTCCGCCTTCTTGTCGGCCAGCTCCTGGCGCAGCGCGGCGAGGCGCTCGACGGACGCGGGGTCGGTCTCGCGCTCCAGCGCGAGCTCCTCCATGGTCAGGCGGTCGACGGCGCGGCGCAGCTGGTCGATCTCCTCCGGCGCGGAGTCGATCTCCATGCGCAGCCGCGAGGCGGCCTCGTCGACCAGGTCGATGGCCTTGTCCGGCAGCTGCCGGCCCGGGATGTACCGGTTGGACAGCGTGGCCGCCGCGACGAGCGCGGCGTCCGCGATCTGCACCTTGTGGTGGGCCTCGTAGCGCTCCTTGAGCCCGCGCAGGATCGCCACCGTGTCCTCCACGGAGGGCTCGCCGACGTAGACCTGCTGGAAGCGGCGCTCCAGGGCGGCGTCCTTCTCGATGTTCTCGCGGTACTCGTCCAGGGTGGTCGCGCCGATCAGGCGCAGCTCGCCGCGGGCCAGCATGGGCTTGAGCATGTTCCCGGCGTCCATCGAGCCCTCGGCGGCGCCGGCGCCGACCACGGTGTGGATCTCGTCGATGAAGGTGACGATCTGCCCCTCCGAGTCCTTGATCTCCTCGAGCACGGCCTTGAGCCGCTCCTCGAACTCGCCGCGGTACTTGGCGCCGGCCACCATGGACCCGAGGTCCAGGGAGATCAGCGTCTTGCCGCGCAGCGACTCGGGGACGTCCCCGGCGACCATGCGCTGGGCGAGGCCCTCGACGACGGCGGTCTTGCCGACGCCGGGCTCGCCGATCAGGACGGGGTTGTTCTTGGTGCGGCGGGACAGCACCTGCACCACGCGCCGGATCTCGGAGTCCCGCCCGATGACGGGGTCCAGCTTGCCCTCGCGGGCCATGGCGGTCAGGTCGGCGCCGAACTTCTCGAGCGCCTGGAAGGTGCCCTCGGGGTTGGGTGTGGTCACGCGGCGGTCTCCTCTCACGGACGGGACGGCGGTCCTCAGCTGCTCGGGTCCGGCGCCCGCGCCCCGCAGTATCTCCCCGACCTTCCCCTCCTGCTGGGCGAGGCCGTACAGGAGGTGCTCGGTGGAGATGTACTCGTCGCCGAGGGACTGGGCGAACTGCTCCGCGGCCTGGATGACCTGCAGCGCGCCCCGATTGAACTGGGCCTGGGCCGTGGAGGAGCCGGACGCGGAGGGCAGGGCCTTGATGGCGGCGCTGGCCTGCGCGGAGACGGCGTCGACGTCGGCCCCGGTGGCCTTCAGGACGGCGACGGCCACGCCCTCCCGCTGGTCCATGAGGGCCTTGAGGAGGTGGGCGGGCTCGACCTGCGGATTGCCCGCGGTCGAGGCGTTGGTGGAGGCGGCGGAGAGCGCCTCCTGGGACTTGGTGGTGAACTTGGTCTCCACTGCGGCTCCTTGGCGAGGGACGTTCTGGAACGGATGGGGGACGAACCGGCCCGGCACCGCTCACCAGTGGATGCGGCCGGGCAGTTCAGCTAACTTGAGTCTAGCGCACTCAACTCCCGGGCAACAGGGGTCTGTGCCAGCTCGGCGCCGGCGACCCGCCGTGGTTCCGTAGAACAGCACGGACCCCCGCCGGGCGAGCCTCGCGAGGCGCTCGTCCAGCAGGGGTCCGTGCTGTGCTGTCCGCGGGGGACCGTCGCCCGGCTAGCCGGTGCTCCTGCCCGTCAGCCGGTCTCGGAGCCGGTCGACCATGCCGACGCCGGGCCCGACGGTCTTGTGGAACAGCTCCGAGTGCGGCGCGGAGGGGTGCGGCCGGGTCGGCGCCACCTTCTTGGCGTTCTGCACCTTCCGGCCCAGCTCCACGAGGTCCTCGGCCGGGATGTGCGCCCGCAGCTTCGGGAACTGGTCGGACTCCTCGTCCTCGATGTGGTGGCGCAGCTGCGACTGCATCTCGCGGATCAGCTCCATGAACGCCGGCTCGGAGGCGTCGACGCCCTCCACCTGCTTCATCACCCGGACGAGATCGTCGTGCTCCTTCTTGTCGTGCTCGACCTCCTCGGCGCCGCCGGGCAGGTGCTTCTCCATCACCGGGTAGACGTGCATCTCCTCCGCGACGGCGTGGCGCATGACCTCCGCGATCACGGTGTCGGCCAGGTCCCTGCGCCGGGCGGCGTCCGGGGAGCCCTCGATCTGGCCGAGCAGTTCGAGCATCTCCCGGTGGTCGGTGGTGAGGATGTCGATGACATCGGTGTCCGGACCCGCAGCGTGGGTGTCGGTCATGGGACGCGCCTCCTTGAAGTCGTGGTTCCCGGTTCCGTGGGCGGCATGACGAGGCCCTGGAACCCGAGCGCGACACATATCACACGGATGCCCGATTTGTCCAAGATCACAGGCCCGAACCGTTGGATGCCCTCGACATCCTCCGTAGCATCGAGGTTTCCACCCGTTCGGCCCGACGACGCGCCTTCCACCCGCACCCCATGTTCCGCACGGAAGGATCCGCCATGTCCGCACCTCGCACTGCCGTGCTCCAGGTGATCAACGCCCCGGACCGCACCGGCACCCGCTTCGCCCTCTTCGCCCTCGCCCTCGGCGGCTTCGGCGTGGGCACCACCGAGTTCGCCTCGATGGGCCTGCTCCCCTTCATCGCCGAGGACCTCGACGCCTCGATCCCCTCCCTCGGTCACGCCATCTCCCTCTACGCCCTGGGCGTGGTCGTCGGCGCACCCCTCATCACGTCCCTGACCGCCCGGGTGGAGCGCAAGAGGCTCCTGCTCGGGCTGATGGTCGCCTTCACCGCCGGCAACGTCCTGTCCGCGGCCGCGCCGTCCCTCGAGTGGCTGTACGTGGCGCGCTTCCTCTCCGGCCTGCCCCACGGCGCCTACTTCGGGGTCGCCGCGGTGGTGGCCTCCTCCCTGGTGCCGCGCGAGCGGCGCGGCACCGCCGTGGCCCGCGTGGCGCTCGGCCTGACGGTCGCCAACATCGTGGGCGTCCCCCTGGCCGCTGTGCTCGGCGGGAGCCTGGGCTGGCGGGCCGGGTACGGGCTCGTGGTGGTCATCGGCCTGCTCACCGTCGCGGCCCTCGCCCTCTGGATCCCCCGCACCCGCAAGGGCGGCGGCGTCTCCGTGGCCCAGGAGGTCCGTGCCCTGGGCCGGCCCCAGGTGGCCCTGACCCTGCTGGCCGGGGCGGTCGGCTTCGGCGGCATGTTCGCGGTCTACACGTTCGTCTCCCCGATCCTGACCGAGCTCAGCGGCCTCGACATCTCCATGGTGCCGTGGGTGCTGGCCGTGTACGGCGTGGGCATGACCGCGGGCTCCCTGCTGGCGGGCCCGCTGCTGGACCGGTCCATCGAGAAGACCGCCCTGGGCGCGGGGGCCGTCTCCGGCGTGGCCCTGGCCTTCTTCGGCCTGTTCGCCCACTCCGCGGTCGCGGCCGTGCTCGGCGTGCTGTGGATCGGCGCCATGGGCGCCCTCTTCAGCACCGCGCTGCAGATGCGCCTGCTGCGCGAGGCCAAGGACGCCCCGTCCCTGACCGCCGCCATGAACCACGCGGCGTTCAACCTGGCCAACGCGATGGGCGCCTTCCTCGGCGGCGCCGTCATCACCGCCGGCTGGGGCTACCGCTCCCCCGCCTGGGTGGGCGTCGGCCTGGCCGTGGCCGGCCTGCTCATCCTGGGCTACGCGACCCGCCTGCACCGCACGGGGGGCGTCCCCGCCTCCTCGCCCGTGCGCACCGGGCCCTCCTGGGCCTACCAGGCCGTCTCCGACCTGTCCGTGCTCCTGCCGGAGCCGGCGCAGCTGCGCCCGGCCGCGGCGAACAGCGCCCGGATAACCGACTGGGCCGATCTGGGCCGGTGACCGGTGGCCGCCGGCGCCTCCTGCCTCCCGGGCGGGCGGCGCCGGCGGAGCCGCGTGGTCCCCGTGACCGGGACGGCCACCACCGGCCGCTCTTGTCCGCCCGCGGGCCAGGGGTCACGATGGGAGCGTCCGGACAGGAGGCGGCTCATGCGGATCGCACTCGTCGGCGATGTCATGCTCGGCCGGCTGGTCGACGAGCGGCTGCGCCACGAGGGCCCGGCCCATCCGTGGGGGGACGTCTTCCCCCTGCTCGCGCAGGCGGACCTGCGGTTCGCGAACCTCGAGTGCGTGCTCACCGACGACGGCCCGCCCTGGCCCGGCAAGAGGTTCCACTTCCGCTCGGACCGCAAGAACGTCGCGAGCCTGGAGGCCGCCGGCGTCGACGTCGTCTCGCTGGCGAACAACCACGTGCTCGACCACGGCGTGGAGGCCATGCGGGAGATGCTCCCCCTGCTCGACGAGCACGGCGTCCTGCACACCGGGGCGGGCCCGGACGCGGAGGCGGCACGACGCCCCGCGGTCTGCACCCGGGCCGGGACCGCGGTGGGCTTCCTCGCCTTCACGGACAACGAGCCGGGCTGGGCTGCGGGCTCCGCGTCCCCCGGCGTCCACCACGTGCCCGTCGACCTCGCCGACGACCGCGCTCGGGACCTCCTGCAGCTCGTCCGGCGGACCCGGGAGCGCACCGGCCTCCTCGTCGTCTCCGCCCACTGGGGACCCAACTGGGGCGCGCAGGTGCCGCCGGAGCACCGCGCGTTCGCCCACGCGCTGGTGGAGGCCGGGGCGGACGTGGTCTTCGGCCACTCCCCGCACGTCTTCCGCGGCGTCGAGGTGCACCGCGGCCGGCCGGTGATCTACGGCGCCGGGGACTTCGTCGACGACTACGCCGTCCGTCCCGACGAGCGCAACGACCAGTCCTTCGTCTTCCTGCTCGACGTCCGGGACGGCCTGCCCCGCCGCCTGCGCCTGCACCCCACGGTGATCGAGGACCTCCGGGCGAGGACGGCCACCGCCGAGGCCCGGGGCATCGCACGGCGGATGGAGCGGCTCAGCGCCGCGCTCGGCACGCGGTGCACGTGGCGCGACGACGAGCAGTGCCTCGACCTCGCGCTGGACTGAGGCCCTCCCGCTGTCCCGCCGCGAGCGCGCGGAGGACCCGCACCGGCCCCCCTTCCCGCCCGGCCGACGACCGGTCACCGCCTCCTGCGGGCCCTCGCCGGGGCGGTCCGTTCCCCGTCCGCGCCGCCCGGCGGTCCGCCGCGACCCTGACCCGACGTTAGAGTTGTCCCAGACTTCTCGGGGCCGTCAGGTCCCGGACGCGGCCCCGGCTCGACGCGAGCCGCCCGCACGACCTTGCTCCACCCCACGTTGAACCCACGATGAAAGCGGAATCCTTTGACCATTTCCTCCCGCAAGCTCAAGTCCCCGCCCCCGCTGCCCTCCGGGGGCCTGCGGATCACCCCGCTGGGCGGTCTGGGCGAGATCGGACGCAACATGACCGTCTTCGAGCACGCCGGCAAGCTGCTCGTCGTCGACTGCGGGGTGCTGTTCCCCGAGGAGCACCAGCCGGGCATCGACGTGATCCTGCCCGACTTCACCTCCATCCGGCACCGGTTGGGCGACATCGTCGGCATCGTGCTCACCCACGGCCACGAGGACCACATCGGGGGCGTGCCGTACCTGCTCAAGGAGCGCCCGGACATCCCGGTCATCGGCTCCGAGCTGACCCTGGCGTTCATCACGTCCAAGCTCAAGGAGCACCGGATCACCCCGAAGGCGGTCCACGTCGAGGCCGGGGACACCCACAAGGCGGGCCCGTTCGAGTGCGAGTTCGTCGCGGTCAACCACTCGATCCCGGACAGCCTGGCCGTGGCGATCCGCACGGACGCCGGGCTGGTGCTGCACACCGGGGACTTCCGGATGGACCAGTTCCCGCTGGACGACCGGATCACCGACCTGCGCCACTTCGCCCGCCTGGGCGACGAGGGCGTGGACCTGTTCCTCACCGACTCCACCAACGCCGAGGTCCCCGGTTTCACCACCTCGGAGCAGGAGCTGACGCCGGCGATCAACCAGGTCTTCGCCACCGCCCCGAAGCGGATCATCGTCTCCAGCTTCGCCAGCCACGTCCACCGCATCCAGCAGGTCCTCGACGCCGCCCACGCCCACGGGCGCAAGGTGGCCTTCGTGGGCCGGTCCATGGTCAAGAACATGGGCATCGCCCGCGACCTGGGCTACCTGAAGATCCCCCGCGGGCTGGTGGTCGACTTCAAGAAGCTCCAGTCCATGCCGGACGCCAAGGTCACCCTGGTGTGCACCGGCTCCCAGGGCGAGCCCCTGGCCGCGCTCTCGCGCATGGCCAACGAGACGCACCAGATCCAGCTCAACGCCGGGGACACGGTGCTCATGGCGAGCTCGCTGATCCCGGGCAACGAGAACGCGATCTACGGCATCATCAACAAGCTCACCGACCTCGGCGTGAAGGTCGTGCACAAGGGCAACGCCAAGGTCCACGTCTCCGGCCACGCCTCGGCCGGGGAGCTGGTCTACTGCTACAACATCGTCAAGCCCACCCACGTGCTGCCCGTGCACGGGGAGTCCAAGCACCTGCACGCCAACGCCGAGCTGGCGGTCCGCACCGGTGTCGACCCGGAGAACGTGCTGATCGGCCGGGACGGCACCGTCATCGACCTCGTCGACGGCCGGGCGCGGATCTCCGGGCAGGTGGAGGCCGGTCTGGTCTACGTCGACGGCCACACCGTGGGCAAGGTCACCGAGGAGACCCTGGTGGAGCGCCGGCTGCTGCAGGAGGGCGGAGTGGTCACGGTCGTGGCCATCGTCGACGCCGACACCAACGCGCTCGCCGAGCCGCTGGAGTTCCTGGCGAAGGGCTTCGTCCACGACGAGCACGTCTTCGACGGGGCCGCCGACAAGGTGAAGAACGCCCTGGCGCGCCCGGCCACGTCCAAGGTCGCCGACCTGGAGAAGCTCGAGTCGATCATCGCCGAGACCGTCTCCCGCCACCTGGAGCGCGCCTACCGGCGGGCCCCGCTGGTGACGGTCGTCGTCGTCGACGCCTGAGCCGCACGACCGCCCGGCCCCGGGGCCGGGACCGGGCGGTTGGTAGACTCGGGGTCCCCTGATTCCTGGAGGTCGTTCGATGCCGCAGCGCGTCCGCGGAGGCACCATGCAGATCGGCGAGCTCGCCGATCGGACCGAGCTGTCCCTGCGCACCATCCGCCACTACGACGAGGTGGGCCTGCTGCCGGCCTCGCGCACCGAGGGCGGGTTCCGCGTCTACACGGAGCGGGACGTGGAACGGCTCACCCACATCAAGCGGATGAAGCCGCTCGGCTTCTCCCTGGAGGAGATGGCCGAGCTGCTCGAGCTGCTCGGCGCCGACGAGCCCGCAGAGGCCCGGCTCGCCGACTACCTCGAGCGGGCCCACCCCGAGCGGGACCGGCTGGCCAGGAAGCTGGCCCAGGCGGACGAGTTCATCGCGATGCTGGAGCAGCGGCTCCGGCGATGACCGAGCGCTCGACGAGCTGCGCCGCCGAGCCCGTGGCGGTCCTCCGCAGCCCGTCCCCGCGGACCGCCCACCGCCCGGACCTGCAGGGTCTGCGCGGGGTGGCCGTGCTGCTGGTGGTGGTCTTCCACGTGTGGACCGAGAAGGTCTCCGGCGGGGTGGACGTGTTCTTCGAGCTCTCCGCGTTCCTGCTCACAGGCTCCTTCGCCCGCCGGATCGAGCACGGCCGGCCCCTGGAACTGCCGGCCTACTGGGCCCGGACCTTCGCCCGGCTGCTGGGCCCGGTGGCGGTGCTGCTGCTGGCCGTGCTCGCCGCGGTGTTCCTCTGGTTCCCGCCCAGCCGGTGGGCCGAGCTGCTGGCCCAGGCCTGGGGGTCGCTGTTCTACGTCGTGAACTGGGTGCTGGCGGACCAGGCCGTGGACTACTACGCCGGCAACTCCGCGGCCACGACCCCGCTGCAGCACATGTGGTCGCTGTCGGTGCAGGGCCAGGTGTTCCTGGTGTGGCCGCTGCTGCTGGCCGGGGCCGCCGTGACGGCCCGGCGGACCGGGACCGGGTTCCGCCCGGTGGCCTGGGTCGTGTTCGCCGCCGTGTTCGCCGGCTCGCTGGCCTGGTCGGTGGTGGCCACCGCGGCCGGGCCCGAGGCGGCCTACTTCAGCACCCTGACCCGGCTGTGGGAGTTCGCCCTGGGCTCCATGGCAGCCCTGGCCCTGGCCGGCTCCGGCACCGCGCGAACGGCCTCCCGGCGCCGGAGCGCCCCGGCCCGGGTGACCGGGGTGGTCCTGGGCTGGGCCGGGCTGGCCGCGATCCTGGCCACCCCCTTCCTCATCGGCCCCGACACCCGCTTCCCCGGCACCGTCGCCCTGGCCCCCACCCTGGGGGCCGCGGCGATCCTGCTCGGCGGTGCCCTGGCACCCGACGCCCGGACCGGCGCTGCCCGGCTCCTGTCGGCGCGTCCGCTGCAGTGGTTCGGGGACCGCGCCTACGGGATCTACCTGTGGCACTGGCCGTTGCTGATCACCTATCTGCTGCTCACGGCCCGGGACACCGTGCCGGTGCCGGCCGGACTCGGGATCCTGGCCGCCTCGGTGGTCCTCACCCGGGTCACCGCGCTGCTGCTGACCGGCTGGCGCGCCCTGCCCGGGATCCGTGCTCGCAGCGGGATCCGGCTGATCGCCACCGCCCTGCTCGTGGCGGTACCGCTCACCGGCGCCCACCAGTACACGGTGCTGCGCGACCCCACCGCCGGGGTGGAACGCACCGCGCAGAACTACCCCGGCGCCGCGGTGCTGCGCGGGGAGGCGAGCGAGGTCCCGGACGTGCCGATCATCCCCACCGAGGACGAGCGCGACCAGGAGTGGGGCGACACCGGGGACCCTTGTCCCCCCGAGCGGACCCCGCCGGGCATCGCCGAGCTGGGCGAGTGCAGGATCATCGCCCCCGACCCGGACCCCGCCGGCGGCACCGATCCGGGCGGCACCGACCCCGGTCTGACCCTGGTGGTCCTCGGGGACTCCCACGCCCGGCAGCTGCTCACGCCGATCCACCGGGTCGCCGACGCCCAGGGCTGGACGGTGGTCTCCTACCTGCGCAACGCCTGCCGCTACACGAGCGAGTCGGAGAACTACCAGGCCGAGTGCAACGACTTCAACACCGCGGCCCGGGAGGCGGTCCTGGAGACCGAGCCCGACGCGGTGCTGACCATCGGCACCCTCAGCCTGCCCGAGGCCCCGCACGAGAAGCTCGTCGAGGGCTACGAGGCCGGTGTGCAACCGTTCCTGGACGCCGGCATCCCGGTGCTGGCCTTCCGCGACAACCCGCGCTTCCCCTACGACATGTTCGAGTGCGTGGAGACCTACGGGCCCGACCGCGACCGCTGCAACGTCCCCCGCTCCGAGTCGCTGCTCCCCGTCAACCCGCTGGAGGAGCTGGCCGCCCGGCACGAGGACCTGCACAGCATCGACCTCACCGACCGGCTGTGCACCGGGACCACCTGCCCCGGGGTGGTCGGCAACATCATGGTCTACCGCGACCTCGACCACGTCACCTCCAGCTACGGCGAGACGCTGGTGCCCGACGTCGAGGAGCGCCTGCTGGCCGCCCTCGACCGGACGTGAGCCACCTCTCCCCCGCCCCGCGGCCGAGGACCCTACCCTCACGTTAGGATAGAGTCATGGCGCGGCCCCCACCGGTGCGCCCACCCACGGGCGCCACCCTTCCCGCGCGACGCCGCGTCCACCCGCGGGCACACCGCCCGGCACAACTCCAGCCCTTCCGCCCAGCCCTCCCCCGACCTCCTCTCCTGCGAACGGAGCCTCCTTGGCCACCACGACAGCCGGCCCCGCGGCCGACCTCACGCCCGAGCAGCGCCAGTCGGTGCGCCTGACCCTCCGGTCCCCCCGTCACCTCAAGACCGAGGTCCTGGCCGGGCTCGTGGTGGCCCTGGCGCTCATCCCGGAGGCGATCGCCTTCTCGATCATCGCCGGGGTGGACCCCCGCCTGGGCCTGTTCGCGTCCTTCACCATGGCCGTGACCACCGCCGTGCTGGGCGGCCGGCCCGCGATGATCTCCGCTGCCACCGGCGCGGTGGCGCTGGTGATCGCCCCGCTGGTGGCCTCCCACGGCATCGACTACTTCATCGCCGCGGTGATCCTGGCCGGGGTCTTCCAGGTGGTCCTGGCCCTGATCGGCGCGGCGCGGCTGATGCGCTTCATCCCGCGCTCGGTCATGGTGGGCTTCGTCAACGCCCTGGCCATCCTGATCTTCAGCTCCCAGATCCCCGAGCTGATCGGGGTGCCCTGGGCCGTCTACCCACTGACGGCCCTGGGCCTGGCCATCGTGTTCCTGTTCCCCCGGCTGACCGGCGCGGTCCCCGCCCCGCTGGTGGCCATCGTGGTGATCACCGCGATCGTGGTGCCGATGGGCATGGACGTGCCGAGCGTCGGCGACAAGGGCGAGCTGCCCGAGTCCCTGCCGTCGCTGTTCTTCCCCGACGTCCCGCTGGACCTGGAGACCTTCCGGATCATCGCCCCGTTCGCCCTGACCATGGCGCTGGTGGGCCTGCTCGAGTCGCTGATGACGGCCAAGCTCGTCGACGACATCACCGACACGCGCTCGAACAAGACCCGAGAGTCCTGGGCGCAGGGCGCGGCCAACATCGTGACCGGCTTCTTCGGCGGGATGGGCGGGTGCGCGATGATCGGCCAGACGATGATCAACGTGCGCGCCTCGGGGGCCCGCACCCGCATCTCCACCTTCCTGGCCGGGATCTTCCTGCTGCTCCTCGTCGTGACCCTCGGCGAGGTCGTGGCGGTCATCCCGATGGCGGCCCTGGTGGCCATCATGATCTTCGTGTCGTGGGCGACGTTCGACTGGCACTCGGTCCGCCCCTCGACCCTGGCGCGGATGCCCCTCCCGGAGACCCTGGTGATGCTCTCCACCGTGGCCGTGACCGTGTGGACGCACAACCTCGCCCTCGGCGTGATCGTGGGGGTGCTCGTGGCGATGGTCGCCTTCGCCCGCCGGGTGGCCCACTTCGTCACCGTCGACCGTGCGCTCGAGCGGCGCGACGGCCGGGAGACGGCGGTCTACACCGTGCACGGGGAGCTGTTCTTCGCCTCCTCCAACGACCTCTACACGATGTTCGACTACGCCGGGGACCCTCAGCAGATCGTCATCGACTTCTCCGGCTCCCATCTCTGGGACGCCTCCACCGTCGCCGCCCTGGACTCCGTGACGGACAAGTACGCCCACTACGGCAAGGACGTGGCGATCGTCGGGCTCAACCAGGCCAGCCGCCGGATGCGGGTGCGCCTGGGCGGAATGCTCAACTCCGAGCACTGACCCGGCGCACTGACCCGGCGCACCGGCCCGGCGGGCCGAGCCACGGCACGACTCCTCGGCACGCCCCGCCGACCCATGCATTTGCGATCACAACCCTTTGTGTCTGCATGTGAACTGGGTCACACTGAGGGGTCTTGCCGTACGCCGCGGGATCGAGCATTGTTGCTTCTCACCAGGGGATTCTGTGGTCCGCCAAGGATCATCCCCCGGCTCCCGCACCGTCGACCGACAGCGCGCCGCCTCCGGACTCCGGGGGGCGTCAC
This sequence comes from Kocuria sp. LHG3120, assembly GCF_049897445.1. Lineage (NCBI taxonomy): Bacteria > Bacillati > Actinomycetota > Actinomycetes > Micrococcales > Micrococcaceae > Kocuria > Kocuria sp. LHG3120. The sequence continues at coordinate 28,124 of NZ_JAFCWG010000003.1, forward strand.
CCGCATCGGGTCCCGGCGCGGGAGCAGCAGGGAGCGGGGCCGGCTGGGGGGCCGCCCCGCTCCCCTTCTGTGTGCCGGCCCCGTCCGCCGGCACCCCCGCACCCCGCTCCGCCCGGCCCCGTCGGTGGTGCCCGTCCGGGCCCGGGCGTCCGGAGGAAGCACCGACGGTCCGGAAAACGCACGCGCCCGGGCTCCGTGTGGTGACCCCGCGGCCCACCCGGAACCATGATGGGGGCGGCGGCGCCACCGCGCCGCCACGGACGGTCCCGGACCGCTGCGCAGCGTCGCGCCCGGTCCGGGACCGTCCTCGGAGCGACGCACCACAGTAGGGGGACCGTGGACGACGACAGGATCGGAGCCGTGCAGGCACGCCTCGCCCGGCACGCCGTCGAGCGCGCCGGTCTCGACGCGGCCCGGGTCTGGTGGCACTGCTTCCAGCTCGGCGGCGAGGCCGGGATGCTGGAGGTCGACGCGTACCTGCACGGGTGCCTGAGACTGCCGGCCGCCCACCGCGACCTGCTCGCCCGCGCGGTCAACGGACTCGTCCGGGACGCGCCCGTCGCCCGGGTGCCGTTCTCGTGGGAGATCGACGCGGGCTCCCGGGACGACGCCGGCCCGCAGGACCGCGGCAGCGCACCGGGCCTCTGGCCGCGCGCCTGAGCCGGCACCTCCACCGCGACGGATCCTCCTCGGAGCTCCTCGGACCGCGCCTCGGGCGCGGCGCCACCTCCACGACTCCGGCGGCCGCGGTGGCACAATGGTCCGGGGTGCCGGCCCCGACGACGGCCCGCACCCGGTCGGGCGCAGCGAGCCGGACGCAGCGCGCCCGTCGTCGCCCCGTGCCCCCACCTCGACCCTAGGATGTCGGATGGCCAACCTCTCGCCCCGCCCCGTCCCACCCTCTGCGCCGGCCGGCTGGTCGACCCTGCACCGGCACCACATCGGGGTGGACGTCGGCGGCACCCTGATCAAGTACGCGGCCGTGGACATGGCCGACGGCGAGCTGACCACCCCGGTCCTCCAGCGCCCCACCCCCCTCCCTGCCACACCGGAGGCCCTGGCCGAGCAGCTCGTGCTCATCGTGCAGGAGCTCGCCGCCGGTCCCCAGGCCCCGCACCCGGAGGCCAGCGTGGGCGTGGCGCTCCCCGCGATCATCCGCCACGGCGTGGCGCGCTCCGCCGCGAACATCGACGACGCGTGGATCGGCCTGGACGTCCACCGGTTCCTCACGGAGCGGCTGGGACGCACCGTCCACGTCCTCAACGACGCCGACGCCGCGGGCCTGGCCGAGCTCCGCTACGGCGCCGGGCGCGGGGCCAGCGGCACCGTCCTGGTCATCACCCTGGGCACCGGCATCGGCTCGGCGCTGTTCGTGGACGGGAAGCTGGTGCCCAACGTCGAACTGGGCCACCTGGAGCTCGGCGGGGTCGACGCCGAGGTGCGGGCCTCGGCGGTGGCCCGGGAGCGGGAAGGACTGGACTGGCCGGACTACGCCGAGCGTCTCCAGCAGTACTTCGCGCACCTGGAGTTCCTCTTCTCACCGGACCTGATCGTAGTCGGCGGCGGGATCTCCGCCCGGCACGAGGACTTCCTGCCCCGTCTGCGCCTGGACACGCGCGTCGTCCCGGCCGAGCTGCGCAACGCGGCGGGCATCATCGGCGCCGCCCGGCACGCCTACCTCGCCGTGCCGCCGGCATCGGCCTGACCCCGGAGGGCCTGGCGGAAGTACTGCACGCCCGCCAGGACGTGCAGGACGGCCGCCACCTGGACCATGACCCGGCCGACGTCCGTCACCTCGGGGGTGGACCAGGCGGGCCCCGCCAGCACGAGCACGGTCCCCACCATGAGCAGGGCGGTCTTCGCCTTGCCGACCGTCGTGACCCGCAGGGTGCCGAGGGACCGCCGCACCAGGGTGGCGATCCCCACCACGACGTCGACGACCGCGATGACGATCAGCACCCACCAGGGGAACAGCCCGACGATGCTCGCGGCCACGGCGATCGCCACGGTCCCCAGCCGGTCGGCGATGGGGTCCATGACCTCCCCGACCCGGCTGCGCTGCCGGAGCGCCCGGGCCAGGGTGCCGTCGACCCAGTCCGTCAGGGAGAAGAGGGCGACGAGGACCAGCGCGCGCACCGGCCGCTCGTCGATGTCGAGGACGGCCAGCACGGCCGGGACGATGAGCGCGAAACGCACCACCGAGACCACGTTGGGCACCGTGAGCACCCGGTCGTAGTACGGCGACTCCGCCGGCTCGACCGCGTCCTGGTGCTGCTGTGCCATGTGCCTCGTCCCGTCCTCCGGCGCTCCCGGGCGAACGGTCCGCGCCCGTCGGTGCTGCCCTCGAGACTATCTGGTCGGCGCCGGGCGGCCCGGGAGATGACGCCGCCCGGCGCGAGGGCCGGCACGGTCCCTGGCCGCGCACGGGCCGCCCGGGCAGAATGGGGCGGGAGCCTCGTCGCCGGTCGTCGGTGCGCCCGCAGCGGCTCCGCCGGCGCACGCTGTGCACCCTCGCCCGGTGAGCTCCGACCCGGTGCGCGTCCTCGGCCCGACTCCGGGCGCGCCACCCCGTCCGCCCCGCTCACCGGGGCCGGGCCCGACCGAAGGACCGCTGTGGATCCTCGCGTGCACTTCCTCACCCTGTCCGCCCCGGACCTCGACGCCGCCCGCGAGTTCTACGCGCGGGGTCTCGGCTGGGAGCCGCTGCTCGACGTCCCGGGCGAGATCCTCTTCTTCCAGATCGCCCCGGGGACGGTCCTGGGGCTCTTCGACGCCGGGAAGTTCGCCGAGGACCTGGGCCTTCCATCGGCCGCCCCGGCGCAGGGCGTGACGCTCGCGCACAACGTGGACGGCGAGGCCGCGGTGCGCGCGAGCGTCGACGCGATGAGCGCCGCGGGCGGGACCGTGCTCACGAGCCCGCGGCCGGGCGCTTTCGGGGGCGTCTTCCACGCGCACGTCGCCGATCCCAACGGCGTGGTGTGGGAGATCGCGCACAACCCGGGGTGGCGGATCGACGACGACGGGACCGTGCACCTCGGCTGAACGCCCTCGCCCGGCCCGTCCGCGCCGGGAGGTGCGGCCGGGGCGGGCTCAGCCGCGGACGTCGACGCGCAGGTGGTGCTCGACGTCGTGCAGGAAGTACGCCGCGAAGCTCGCCACGGTGAAGTCCTTGCCGTCCCCGCGCCGGCCGGTCCGGGCCCACTGCTCCCCGGTCACGGCGTCGAAGGCGTCCGCGGTGGCGCGGACCTCCTGCGCGAGCTCCCCGGAGACCTCGTAGGGGTCCTGCAGGTTGTACTGTCCCTCGACCGCCGCGGCGTCCTGGTCCCAGTCCGCGAAGACCGGGTCCTGCTCGTCGAGCATGAGCCGCAGCCGCTCGCGGAAGACCCGGCAGAGGTCCCGGACGTGGCAGGCGTACTCCAGCGGGGACCACGTCCCCGGGCGGGGCCGGTCCGTCATGCCCAGGCGGTCGAGGACCGCCGCCCAGCGCTCGACCGTGGCCCGCGCCCGCTCCCCCGTGCTCGTGACGTCGTAGTCCGGGTCGAACCCGCAGTCGGGGCAGCCCCGGTCGAGCACCACGGTCCAGTCCTTGGTCTCCGGAGGGACCGGGGAGGTGTCGGGGGTTCCGGGGCGCTCGGTGGTCATGCGGCCAATGTACCCGGGTCCACCGGGTGCGGCGAGGTCCCGCGGCGGACGGGGCGGGCCGGGCGGGTCACAGCCCCTGCCGGTCCAGGATCTCGTCCTCGTCGAGCGGCTCCCCGCGCTGGACCCGGCGGGTCCGGCGCAGGTCGGTCGCGGCGAGCACCACGGCGGCGGTCGCCAGGACGAACGAGAGGATGCCGAGGGTGTTGGCGAACCCCGCGGACAGGCCCAGGTGGACGGGGTCGGCGGCCCGGGTCAGCACGGACGCGCCGGCGCCGTCCACGCGGTCCGGGAGGACGGCGCCGAAGCCGAGGAGCACGGCCCATGCGGCGAGCACCGTCAGCGAGGACCGCAGGGACGCCCCGGCAGGGACGTGGGCGCGGGCGTCCCGGCGCAGCAGCACCCCGGCCACCACGAGCAGCGCGGTCAGCGGCAGGGCCAGCGTCAGCGTGTAGAGCAGCACCAGGTCACCGGCGGCTCCGGCCAGGCCGCGGCCCACGGCCACCCACACCCCGAGCAGCAGGGCCGCGGGGACCCCGAGGACGGGCACGGCGCGCTGCAGGACGGCGGGACGGTGCGGCACGCGGTCGAGGGCTGTTTCCACGCCCGCCAGTCTATCGACGGGCCTCCCGCCGGAGACCCGCCCGCGGGCGCCCCGGTAGGCTGGAGCGCATGCCCTCCCCCGGATTCCCGCACGCCGTCCTCTTCGACCACGACGGGACCCTCGTCGACACCGAGCCGCTCTGGGACCGCGCCAAGCAGAACCTCGCCGCCGAGCACGGACGGCTCTGGACCCCCGAGGACTCGCTCGCGACCCTGGGCCGGCCGGTCGCCGCGACGATCGACCGGCTGCAGCGGGTCGGCGTGCCGCTCGGTCCGGACGAGCTGTTCCGGGCGGTCTTCGAGCACAGCGTCCGCGTCCTGGAGGACACCGAATTGACCTTCATCGACGGGATCGCGGAGCTCCTCGAGGAGCTCTCGGCCGCGGGGATCCCCGCGGCGATCGTCACCAACGCGAGCTCGGCGATGGGCCACCACACCGCGGCCACCGCCCCGGAGGACCTGTTCCAGGTCGTCATCGGCACGGACGAGTACGCGCAGGGGGTCCGCCCCAAGCCGGACCCGGACGCCTACCTCACGGCGGCGCGCCGCCTCGGGGTCGACCCCCACCGGTGCGTCGTGGTCGAGGACTCCCCCGCCGGGGCCGCCGCGGGCGTCGCGGCGGGCATCCCCACCGTGGTCGTCCCCGGCGAGCTGGAGGTCGAGCGCGGCCCCGGGCTGCTGCACCTGGGATCCCACCGGGAGCTGACCCTGGAGCTGCTGCGCTCGCTGGACCCGCAGTCCCCGTCGTCGCCCTTCCACCCCGTGCAGGAGACCCGCCCGTGAGCGCCCCCGACTTCCCCGCCGCCGTCCTGTTCGACCACGACGGCACCCTCGTGAACTCCGAACCGCAGTGGGCCGTGGCCAAGCGGGCGGTGGCCGGCCGGTACGGCGTCGGCTGGAGCACCGAGGACGACCTCGCCACGCTGGGCCGGACGGTGCCCGCGTCGGCGCGGCTGATGGTCGAGCGCGGCGCCGAGGGGACCGTCGAGGCCATCACGGCCGAGCTCGGGCGGGAGGTCGCGGCCTCGCTCACGGGCGAGGTCCCGTTCCTGCCCGGCATGCGCGACCTGCTGGCCGAGCTCGAGCGGGCCGGCATCCCCGGCGCCGTGGTGACGAACGCCCTGACCGTGGTCGCGGAGGGCACCGCGTCCGGGGCGCCCGAGGTGCTGCGGGTGGTCGTCTCGCAGGAGGACGTGGAGCACGCCAAGCCGCACCCGGAGCCCTACCTGCTCGCGGCGCGGCGGCTGGGCGTGGACCCGGCACGGTGCGTGGCGGTCGAGGACTCGCAGACGGGGGCGGCGAGCGCGGCGGCCGCCGGGATGCCCGTGGTGGTGGTGCCCGGGGAGCTGCCCGTGGAGCCCGCTCCCGGCCTGGTGCTCGTGGACGCCCACACGGACGTCACCCTGGAGTTCCTGCGCGGGCTGGGTCCGGCCGTCTGACGAGGTCCACCACGACGACGAGGGCCCGTTCCCTGCCGTCCGCGCGATGCGGGACGGCAGGGAACGGGCCCTCGTGCGAGGTGCCTGGGCTCAGCGGGTCGCGGTGCCCTGGGGGGAGGACGCGCGGCGCGGGCTCCGGGTGCGGCGACGGGCCGCGGCCTGGGTGGAGCGGTCCGGCGCGGACTCGGTCGAGTACGCGGGCGCCGTGGAACGGCTGGGCGCGGCCGAGCGGGCCGGTGCCGCCGAGCGGGAGGCCGAGCCGTTGCCGGGGCGGGAGCCCCCGCGGCTGCCGGTCTCGCCGCGCTGGTCGCGGGAGGCGCCGCGCGGCTGCTCGGAACGGTTCTGTCCGCCGCGGCCGCGGTTGCCGCCGGAGCCGGCACGGCCACCGGAGCGGCCGGCGCCGGAGCGCTGACCGCTCGCCGGGCGGCCCTGCGCCTGGACGGGCGGCGCCACGTAGGCGACCTTGTCGGCGAGCTCGCCCACGAGTGCCGTGACGGCCGGGGAGCCGACGGTCACGGTGTCGAAGTTCGCGGTGACGCCCGCGGCCTTCATGAGCTGCGTGACCTCGCGGCGCTCCTCCTTGGTGGCCACCGTGACCACGGAGCCGGAGGCGCCGGCGCGGGCGGTGCGCCCGGAGCGGTGCAGGTAGGACTTGTGCTCGGTGGGCGGGTCGATGTGCACGACCAGCTCGACCTCGTCCACGTGCACGCCGCGGGCGGCGACGTCGGTGGCGACGAGCACGCGCACGTCACCGGCGGAGAACTGGGCCAGGTTGCGGTCGCGGGCGTTCTGGGACAGGTTGCCGTGCAGGTCCACGGCGGGGATGCCCATCTGGCTGAGCTTGCGGGCCATCTTCTTGGCGCGGTGCTTGGTGCGCGTGAACATCACGCGGCGGCCGGTGCCGGAGGCCAGGGCCTCGATGAGCTCCTGCTTCTCGTCCGCGTCCACGACGAGCACGTGGTGGTCCATGGTGGACACGGACGCCTGCGGGGCGTCCACGGAGTGCTTGACCGGGTTGGACAGGAACTGCTTGACGAGCTTGTCCACGCCGCCGTCGAGCGTCGCGGAGAACAGCAGCCGCTGGCCGCCCTGGGGGGTGCGCTTGAGGATGCGGGTCACCACGGGCAGGAAGCCCATGTCGGCCATGTGGTCGGCCTCGTCGATGACCGTCACGCGGACGTCGTCGAGCGTGAGGACGTTCTGCTTCAGCAGGTCCTCGAGCCGGCCGGGGCAGGCGATGACGATGTCGGCGCCCTTGGCGAGCGCCTTCTCCTGGTTGCGCTGGGAGACCCCGCCGAAGATGACGGTGGTCGTCTGCCCGGCGGCCTCGGCCAGCGGGGCGATCGCGCGGTCGATCTGGGTGGCCAGCTCGCGGGTGGGGGCCAGGACCAGGCCGGTGGGCCGGTTGGCCCGCCGGGCGGCGCGGGCGCCGTTGCCGGTCAGTCCGGCGAGACGGGACACGAGCGGCAGCGCGAACGCCACGGTCTTGCCCGAGCCGGTCTTGCCGCGGCCGAGCACGTCACGGCCGGCCAGCGAGTCGGGGAGGGTCTTCTCCTGGATGGGGAACGCCTGCTCGATGCCCTGCTGGGCGAGGACGGCGGAAAGGGCCTTGGGCACGCCAAGGTCGGTGAAAGTAGCCAAAACTGGGATACGTCTTTCGATCGGATGTCCCGGCAAGGGGGTAGCGCGCCGGGTTGCGCCGAATGACTCCTGGAGCCCCTGCGAGCGGGCTGAGACCGTCTGGAACGGTGCCACGCTGGAAGAAGAACGGGGTGCTCGACGCCTGCCTGCTCACCCGGGAACGGGGAGCAGTGCCATATGCAATACGCCTCACCCTACAGCACCGGCGGCACGCCACCACCCGGATGTGGCGGAGGGCACGGCCGCGCCATGACGGCGCCGGGCCCACCGCGCCGGTGCGGGACGCGGTGACGCGTGCACGCATCCGGCGCCGGTGCGGTGGGTCCGCGGTGCGGGGGCTACAGCGCGGTGTAGCCGCCGTCGACCAGGTAGTACCCGCCCGTCATGAAGGAGGCCTTCTCCGAGAGGAGGAACGTGGTCAGGGCGGCGACCTCCTCGGCGCGGCCCAGCCGGCCGAGCGGGTGCTTGGCGGTGAGCCCCTCGAGGACGGACGCCGGCGCGGTCCTGAGCAGCGGGGTGTCGATGTAGCCGGGGCCGACGGCGTTGATCCGCACCCCGCGCCGGCCGTACTCCACGCCGGCCTGCTTGGTGAGCCCGACCACACCGTGCTTGGCGGCGGTGTAGGCGCTGTTGCCCGCGGCCACGGCCACGGTGCCGTGCACGGAGGCCATGTTGACGATCGCCCCGCCGCCGGCCTGCTCGATGGCGGGCAGCTGGTAGCGCATGCCGAACATGACGGAGTGCAGGTCGATCTGAACGGTGCGCACCCACGCGTCGAGGTCCGACTCCCCCACCGCGTCCGCCGCGCCGGCGACCCCGGCGTTGTTCACCGCCAGGTGCAGGGCGCCGTAGGTCTGCTGGGCGAACTCGACCGCGGCCTCGCAGTCCTCGGGCTTCGCCACGTCCTGCCGGAAGCCGGCGGCGTCGCCGCCGGCGGCCATGATCGCCTGGACGACGTCGTCGATCCGCCGGGTGTCGATGTCCGTGACGACGACCTTGGCGCCCTGCGCCGCGAGGTCCTTCGCGCAGGCCTCGCCGATGCCGGAGGCGGCGCCGGTGACGAGCGCGACCTTGTCCTTGAGGTCAGCCATGTGGTTCTCCTGCCGTGTGTCCGCTGGGCCGGGCCGGACGGCCCGACGCTCCCAGTCTGTCCGGAAACGCCGGGGCCCGCGAGGGGTGGCACGGGCGCCGCCTGCCGTGCCGCCCCTCGCACCGGACGGAGGCTCAGCCCTCGGCGTCCTCGGACTTCTCGGCGTCGTGCGCCTGGCGCAGCGCGGCGGAGTCCGCCTCCTGGGCGGCCTTCTGCTCGCGCACCACCTCGGTCAGGAGCTTGGTCATCTCCTTGGCCACGCCGGCCGCGGACTGCGGGTTCTGCCCGGTGACGAGGCGGTCGTCCACGACGACGTTCTCGGTCCAGTTCGGCGCGGTCCGCACGTCCGCGCCCTGCTCGACGAGCTTGTCCTCGAGCAGGAACGGGACGACGTCCGACTTGCCGACCTCGTCCTCCTCGGCGTTGGTGAACGCGGCCACCCGGCGTCCCTCGACGATGCGCAGACCGTTGGCGAGCTCGACGTCCACGAGCCCGGCGGGTCCGTGGCAGACGGCGCCGACGACTCCCCCGGCGTCGTGCACGTCGGCCACCAGCGCCTGCAGGTCCGCGTTGCCCGCGAAGTCCCACATGGTGCCGTGCCCGCCGACGAGGTAGACCGCGTCGTACTGGGCCGGGTCGACCACGCTGATCCGCGGGGTGTTGTAGAGGGAGGCCCGCACGGTCTCGTCCTCGAGGTACTGCCGCTGCACCTCGTCCTCCTCGTCCTTGCCGTCCTGCGGGGGCTGCCCGCCGGCGATCGAGGCGAAGTCGACGAAGTAGCCGGCGTCCCGGAACACCTTCCACGGGTGGGCGGCCTCCCCCACGAAGTAGCCGGTGGGCTCCCCGGTGTCGCCGAGGGAGTCGTGGCTGGTGAGAACGAGCAGAACCTTCTTCATGGTCTCGATGTCCATGTCTGTCCTTCCGTCGGGTGGCGGGACGCGGAGGGCGTCCTGCGAGCGGGTGGCCAGCCTAGGCGGCGGGGGCCGCCCCCGGGGCCGGTGTTCGCTCCCGGCCCCTCCTGCACGGAGGGCGCGCTCCCTCCCCTGATAGGGTCGTTGACGACTCAATGACCCTGTTCGCCCTCCTGAAAGGACCGACCATGAGCCTCTCCAACGCGATCCTGCGCGGCGTCTCCGGCGCCTACCTGCTGCAGTCCGGCTACGGCAAGAAGGACCTCCCCACGGAGGCCGCCGCGGGTCTCCAGCAGTTCGCCGCCACCGGCGTCCCCCAGTTCGAGGAGTGGGACGCCGACACCTTCGGCAAGTTCGTGGCGTACTCGGAGATCGGCATCGGCGCCGCCCTGCTGACCCCGTTCGTCAACAAGCGCCTCGCGGGTCTGGCCCTCGGCGCGTTCTCCGCCGGGCTGCTCGCGATGTACTTCCGCAACCCCGAGATGACCCAGGAGGACGGCGTCCGCCCGTCCGAGGCCGGCACGGGCCTCTCGAAGGACGCCTTCCTGGCCGCGATCGCCGCGGCCCTGGTCGTCTCCAAGTAGGCACGGCCCCGCAGGACCCCACGGGTGCAGCCCGTCCGCACGGACGGGCGGCACCCGTTCTGCATTCCCGGTGGCCTTTCCGGAGTCCTACTCCGAAGTCCTAGAACGTCCGAGGCGCCCGGGAGAACGGGCCCATGACGACGACGGCGCACCGCCGGGCCCGTCCTGCTCCGGGTCCGCACCGAGCCGCTCCCGCCGGGGAGCGGGTGCTGGACGCCGGCGTCCGGGCCGAGGTGCGGGCGGTCGTCGGGGAGCTCGTGGACTCGGCGGCCGCACAGGCGCGGGAGGCGGGGCGCCAGCTGCGCTGCATCGTCCGGCTGTGGCTGCTGGCCTGGGAGGACCACGAGATCGACTGGGTCTCCACGGCAGGGCTGATGCCCTACGAGGCCGATGAGCTCGTCTGCTCCCTCCTCGAGACCGAGGACCAGATGGTGTGTGATCTCGCCGACGAGATCGGCCCGGCGCTGCGCCTGCCCGCGGGCACGGCCCTCGGGCGCGTCCGCGAGGCCCTCGTGCTCGGGCTGCACCTGCCCGAGGTCCTCGAGGCGCTGGAGGCGGGCCTCTTCAGCGCCCGGCACGCCTCGGTGATCGCCGACCAGTGGCGCGAGCTGGTCGAGGACGTCCCGGCGGGCCAGGAGGCACCGTCCGCCGTCGTGCAGCGGCTCGCCGCCGAACTGGTGGAGCGGGCTCCGCACTGCACGGTGGCGCAGCTGCGCGCGTGGGCCCGGCGCCGGCGCGCGGCGCTGCTGGCCGGGACGCAGGAGGCGAGGCACCGGGCGGCCCGGGCCGGACGCCGCGTGTGGGTCGAGCACGATGAGGACGGCATGGCGTGGCTGCACGCCCTGCTGGACGCACCCACGGCGCTCGCGGTCCAGGACCGGCTCGACACGCTCGCGTCGCTACTGGAGCCCGTGGAGGAGACCGCCCGCGCGGGGACGGAGCGAGAGCCGGACCGGTGCGGCCCGGCGCAGTTCGGTCCAGTGCAGTTCGGTCCGGTGCAGTGCGGTCCAGTGCAGTTCGGTCCGGAGGAGGATGGCCCGGACGGGTTCGCGCCGGGTGCCAGGACTGCCCGGACGGACGCGCAGCTGCGGGCGGACGTCCTCACCGATCTCCTGCTGGAGGGGGAGCTCCCCGACGACCCCGGGTTCCCGGCGGTGTGCGCGGCCGGGTCTGCGTGACGGTCCTCGTGCTCACGCTGCTGGGGTGCCGCCCCGGCGGCCCGGCCACCGGCGTGCCCGCGGACGCCCCGGTGCTCGAGGGTCACGGCCCGATCAGCGCGGACGTCGCCCGGGAGCTGGCCGCCGGTGCCTCCTCGTGGCATCGCGTGCTGACCCATCCCGTCACCGGAGCCGTCCTCGACCACGACCGCACCACCTACGCGGTGCCCGCTGATCTGCGCCGCCGGCTGCGGCTGCGCGACGGGACCTGTCGTTTTCCGGGGTGCCGGCGGCGGGCCGAGCGCTGCGACCTCGACCACACGGTGGCGTGGCAGGACGGCGGCCGGACGGCTGCGGACAACCTGGCCCACCTGTGCCGCCACCACCACCTCGTCAAGCACCGCCGCGGTGCCCTCGGCCGCTGGTCGGTGCGGCAGCCGGGGCCGGCGCCCGTCGGCGGAGTGCTCGAGTGGACCTCACCGGCCGGACGGACCTACCGGACCGTGCCGGACCCCTCGGCCGGTGCCACATCGGTCGGTGCCACATCGGTCGGTGCCACATCGGTCGGTGCCACGTCGGGCGGTGCCACATCGGGCGGACCGGTCCCGGATGTCGGGGAGCGGGGCAGCTCCGTGCCCGAGGACGCAGACCCTCCCCCCTTCTGACCGCCCGACCGAGCGCACGCACGGTGCGGGTGGCGCTGGGCGTGCGGCCTCCCGGTCGGTGCTGCCGCGGGACACGGGCGCGGACCGGCCCTCCGACAGCGCTGTGCCGAGCGCCGGACGGTCCCGAGGATCAGGCGGGTGGGCGGCCCGGGTCCTCCGCCGTGGTCTCCACCGACAGGCGGTAGCCCATGCTGTGGGTCTCCTCGGGCTCGAGGTGCACGGCGTCGGCGTGGGTGTTGGCGCCCTCCACGCACACGAAGTCCGTCCATCCGTCCGGCCCCACGTCGGGCATCGCCGCCGCCGTCTCCGCCCCGGGGTTCCACACCACGGTGGTGCCGGAGTTCTTCTTCCGGATCCGCAGCACCCGCCCCAGCACGGGGTCCACCACGGCGACGTCGCCGGTCGAGCGGTACACCCGGTCGGTCTCGCCGTCGAACCGGAGGTCCCCCTCCTGGACGCAGTCCTCCCGGTCCAGGACCTTGTCGCGGTAGGACGCGCCGTCCAGCCCCTCGACCCGGATCTTCCGCACGTCCCCCACCACCAGATAGGCGTGCAGGGCCTCCTCGAAGTCGAACGGGCGCTCACCGGTGTTGGTGACGCTCAGCTCGAGGGACAGCTCGGTGCCGAAGCGCACCACGCAGTAGGCCTCGAACTGGTACGGGAACTGCTCCTGGTGCGCGGGCTCGGTGACGTCCGCGTCCGAGAGCCGGTAGACGATCATCGCCTCGTGGTCCGAGGACTCGCGCGACTCGACGTGCCACGGGAGCGTGCGGGCGAAGCCGTGCTTGGGCTCGCGCCCGCCCTCCGCCCCGTCCGCGAACCAGGGGAAGCAGATCGGGACACCCCCGCGCACGGGCTTGCCCGTCTCGAGCGCGGTGCTCGGGGACAGCCACAGCACCGGGGCGTGGCCCGTGGGGATCCAGTCGATCACGTGCGCGCCCTGGTCGTGGACGGCGCCGGTGGCGTCCGCGCAGGAGAACAGGCGGGGCTCGGGGAGTTCGCTCATGCCCCTCAGGCTAGACCGAGGGCCCGGTCCCCGTCAGGAGGCCGGGCCCTCGTGCGCCGACAGCCGTCAGACGCCGGTGCGCTCGTACGAGTCGATCGCTCCGGGATGGCCCTCCATGAACGCGTCGACCTGGCGGCGGTCCGCCCGCAGCTTGGGGTCGTGGTCCAGGTAGTGCCTGGTCTCGCGGACGACCAGCCCGGAGAGGAGCAGCAGCCCGAGGAGGTTGGGCAGGGCCATGAGGCCGTTCATCACGTCGGCGAAGTTCCACACCACCGCCAGCGGCACGGTGCAGCCCACGAACACGACCAGGGAGAACACGACCCGGTAGGGCATCACGGCCGGCCGGCCGAAGAGCCGCTCCATGCACCGCTCGCCGTAGTAGGCCCACCCGAGGATCGTCGAGTAGGCGAACATCACGAGCCCGATGGTGACCACGTAGTGGCCCCACTGCCCGGGCAGGCCCTGGCTGAAGGCGTCGCCGGTCATGGTCGCGGCGAAGTCCGCCCCCTGCTCCCAGACCCCGGTGGTGATGAGCACGAGTCCCGTGCAGGTCACCACGATGATGGTGTCGATGAAGGTCTGGGTCATGGAGACCAGCCCCTGGCGGACCGGGTGGGTGGTCTGGGCCGCGGCCGCTGCGATCGCGGCCGATCCCATGCCGGACTCGTTGGAGAAGATGCCGCGGGCCACGCCCATCTGCACGGCCAGCATGATCGCCGATCCGGCGAACCCGCCGACGGCCGCCGTGCCGGAGAAGGCGTCGGTGAAGATCAGGACGACCGCCTGCGGGATGGCCGCGACGTTGACGACGAGGATGAACAGGGCGCCCAGGACGTAGAAGAGGATCATGACGGGGACGAAGCCCGCCGTGACCTTCCCGATGGACTTGATCCCGCCCACGAGCACGGCGAGCGTCAGCACGGCGAGCACCACACCGGTGATCCAGGTGGGGACGCTGAACGAGCTCTCCAGGTTGGAGGCGATGGAGTTGCCCTGGGTCATGTTGCCGATGCCGAACGCGGCCAGCGCGGCGGCGACGGCGAAGAAGATCGCCAGGAACTTGCCGAACCCGTTGCGGATGCCGCGCTCCAGGTAGTACTGCGGGCCGCCGGAGATCTCACCCTTGGCATCCGTGGTGCGGAACCGCACGGCCAGGAACGCCTCGGAGTACTTGGAGGCCATGCCGAGCAGGCCGGTGACCCACATCCAGAACAGGGCGCCGGGCCCGCCGATCGAGATCGCGGTGGCCACGCCCACGATGTTGCCGGTGCCCACGGTGGCCGCGAGCGCCGTGGTCAGCGCCTGGAACTGGGAGACGTCGCCGCCGCGGGCGTCCGCGTCCTTGCGGTCGAACAGGGCCAGTCGCAGCGCGGAGCCCAGCTTGTGGAACTGCAGCCCGCCCAGCCGGACGGTCAGGTACAGACCGGTGAGCAGCAGCAGGGGGATGAGGACGTAGGGCCCCCAGATGATGCCGCCCAGCTCGCCGAGGGCAGTCTCGATGGTTTGGAGCATGTGTTCTCCCGTGGGTGTCGGGTGGATCAGGAATCGGGCCGGAACGGGACTGTGACCTCGGTCTCGGCAGAAGGCATCTAATCACAGGTCCGCTGCTCCCCCGGTCAGGGACCGATGGATCGGCCACAGTGTGGCTCCTGCCCGTTTCCGCCCGGTTACGGGCCGGACGGGGCGGCGGGGCCCTCCGGCGCCCGCCGCGAGAGGCGGCGCGCGAGCAGCACGGCTCCCGCGGCGAGCAGCGAGCACACCGCCATGGACACGGCCATCGGGACGGCGGTGTGCTGACCGGCCAGGCCGGTCAGCGGGCTCACGAGCCCGCCCAGGAGGAACTGGACCAGTCCGAGCACCGCCGACCCGGCCCCGGCCCGGCCCGGGACCCGGCCCTGGGCGAGGGCCACGGCATTGCCCATGACGAAGCCGATGCAGGTCTGGCTCACGAAGAGGTGCGCCAGGGTGGTCCACCCGGTGATCCCGGCCAGCACCAGGCCCAGGCCCACCACGTTGACGGCGGCCATGACCACGATCGCGGTGCGGAGGATCGTGCCGGGCTCGACCCGGTCGACGAGGCGGGTGTTGACGACCGCGCCCAGGATGGAGCCGCCCGCGTTGACGGCGAACACCACGGAGTAGCCGAGCGCCGAGTAGCCGAGCACGTTCTGCAGCACGAAGGAGGAGGCGGAGATGTAGGAGAACAGGGCGCCGAACGCGAGTCCGAAGGCGAGGGCGTAGGCCATGAAGGACGGGGTGCGCAGCACCCGCCAGGACCCGGTGACGACGGCGCCGACCCCGCCGCGGTGGCGCCGGTGCGGGGGCAGGGTCTCGGGGACCACGAGCACGGAGCACGCCAGCATCAGCAGCCCGAACGCCGCGAGCACCCAGAACACGGTCTGCCACGGGGCCACCGTGGCGATCACCCCGCCCAGGAGCGGGGCCACCACCGGGGCGAGGGAGGTGATGGTCGCGAGGACCGAGAACAGCTTCGCGGCCCCGCGGCCGGAGGCGATGTCCGAGACCACCGCGCGGGCGATCACGACGCCGGCCGCCCCGGCGAGTCCCTGCACCGCCCGCAGGACCAGCACCGTCCCGATGGTCGGGGCCAGGACCACGGCGACGGAGCTGAGCAGGAACAGCGCGTTGCCGGCCACCATGAGCCGGTGCCGGCCCAGCACGTCGGACACGGGCCCGAGCAGGAACTGCCCCACGGCCATGCCGACCATGTACGTGGTCAGCGTCAGCTGCACCGCGGAGGCCGACGCCCCGAAGTGCCCGGCCATGGCAGGCATCGAGGCCAGGTACATGTCCGTGGCCATCGGGCTCACCGCGCTGAGGATCCCCAGCGCCGCCACCAGCACCACCCGGTCCTTGCCGCCGGAGAGGCGCAGGCGGGAGCGCACGGGGTCGTCGGGCGGCGATGAGCTCACGGGAGGTCCTTCGGCACGGGTCGGCAGGGCGGGCGCGGGGCGCGCCTCATGCTATCGACGCCGCGACGTGGCGAAGGACGAGGGAGAGACATGCGGGACGAGGACGAGGGACTGCGACTGCGACAGCGACAATGTCCTCATGAGACTCGCCGTGTACACCGGGGCATCCCTCGGCTCCGACCCCCTGTTCCCCGAGGCCGCCCGGGCCTTCGCCACCACCCTCGCCCGCCGCGGCGTGGGCGTCGTCTACGGCGGCGGCCACGTGGGGCTGATGGGCGTCGTCGCCGACGCCGCCCTGGCCGCCGGGGGCGAGGTGGTCGGGGTCATGCCGCAGTCGCTCGTCGACGACGAGACGGCCCACACGGGGCTGACCGAGCTGCGCATCGTCCGGACGATGCACGAGCGCAAGGCGGAGATGGCCGCCCTCGCCGACGGGTTCGTGGCCCTGCCGGGCGGCCTGGGCACCCTCGAGGAGATCTTCGAGGCGTGGACCTGGCTGCAGGTGGGGGTGCACGCCAAGCCGGTCGGTTTCCTGGACGTGGCCGGCTACTGGAGGCCCCTGCTGGACGCGGTGGCCTCGATGTCCGCGGCCGGTCTCGTGCGCCCCGAGTACCGGGACGCAGCCGTGGTCGCCCAGGACGCCGACGAGCTGCTCGCCCGGTTCGCGGCGTGGGAGGCGCCCCGCCGGCGCTGGTCCGAGCCGCCCGTTCCCGGCGCCGACGCGCCCGCCGTCCGCCCAGCCCCTAGGATGTAGGGCGATGAGCGAGCACACCCCTTCCCCCGCCGAGGGCCCCGCACAGGGCCCCGTCCCCGAGGCGTTCCACCGCCGGCCGTACTCCTTCGTGCGCCGCGGCGACCGCCTCACCGCCCGCCGCCAGAAGGCCTGGGACGACTGGGCGCCCACCCGGGTGCTCGACGTCCCGCGCGTGCGCACGGACACCTCCGTCCACCCCGACCACGAGTTCGACGCGGCCGCGGCCTTCGGGCGCGAGGCGCCGCTGGTCGTGGAGGTCGGCTCCGGGCTCGGCGAGGCGGTCGTGCACGCCGCCGCCCAGGACCCGGCGCGGAACTACCTCGCCGTCGAGGTGTACAAGCCCGGGATCGCGGATCTGCTGCTCAAGGCGGCCCAGGCCGGGGTGGACAACGTCCGCGTGGCGCAGGCCAACGCGCCCGAGGTCCTGGAGCACATGCTCGCCCCGGCCTCGGTCGACGAGCTGTGGGTGTTCTTCCCGGACCCCTGGCACAAGACCCGCCACCACAAGCGGCGCCTGGTCTCCCCCGCGTTCGCCGAGCTCGCCGCCCGGGTGCTCGTCCCGGGCGGGCTGTGGCGGCTCGCCACGGACTGGCAGGAGTACGCCCTGGTGATGCGCGAGGTCCTCGACGCGTCCCCGCAGTTCGAGAACGTCCACCCGGGCCCGCTCGCCGACGACGAGCACCCGGACACCGGATGGGCCCCGCGTTGGGAGGGACGGGTCCTCACGAGCTTCGAGCGCAAGGCGCAGGAGGCGGGCCGCGTCCCCCGCGACCTCGTCTACCGCCGGACGGCGTGAGCGCCGTCCCCGGCGCGGAGCGCAACGGCGTGCCCGCAGTGCCCGGCGCGGAGCGGGACGGCTTCGTCGTCGTGCCCCCGGGCGATCCCCGCACGCAGCCGCTGCTCGAGGGCCTGCACCACGAGTACGTGGAGCGCTACGGTCCCGAGATCGGGGCGGAGGAGATGGCCGAGCACCCCGTCGACGACTTCACCGCTCCCGCCGGAGCGCTCCTGCTCCTCCTCGAGGGCGGCACGACGGTGGGCGGCGGCGCGTTCCGCCGGCACGACGACGCCACGGCGGAGCTCAAACGGGTGTGGACCGCCCCGGCGCACCGCCGGCGGGGGATCTCGCGGCGGGTCCTGGCCGAGCTCGAGCGGCTCGCCGCCGCGGCGGGCTACCGGCGCATCCACCTCACCACGGGCAGCCGCCAGCCGGAGGCGGCCGCCCTGTACCGCAGCAGCGGGTACGTCCTGCTGCCCGGGACCGCCCGGGTCTATCCGGGCGGCGTGTACGACGTGGGCTTCGAGAAGCACCTGCGCTGACCGCCCGGCCCGGGCGCCGGTGCGGCTCAGCGCTCCTGCTGGCGCGGGGGCCGGTACAGCAC
This sequence comes from Kocuria sp. LHG3120, assembly GCF_049897445.1. Lineage (NCBI taxonomy): Bacteria > Bacillati > Actinomycetota > Actinomycetes > Micrococcales > Micrococcaceae > Kocuria > Kocuria sp. LHG3120. Next base: position 45,928 of record NZ_JAFCWG010000003.1, read on the forward strand.
CACGGCCTGCGAGATCTTGCGGGCCCGGGGGCGGGCGCCGCGGGCCATGCGCACCACGTCCCCGCCGACGCCGGCGGCGAAGATCCGCGAGGACTCCTCGGCCCGGTCCCGGGCGTCCTCGAGCTCCCGGGACAGCTCCGCCACCCGCGACCGCAGGGCCGCGACCTGGTTCTCCAGCTGGAGGATGCGCCGGATGCCCTCGAGGGACACGCCCTGCTGGGACAGCACCTGGATCTGCTGCAGCTTCTCGATGTCGCGCTGCGAGTAGCGGCGGGCGCGGCCGGGGGCCCGGGACGGCCTGACGAGGCCGAGCCGGTCGTACTGGCGCAGCGTCTGCGGGTGCATCTCCGCGATCTCCGCGGCCACGGAGATCACGAACAGCGGCTGGTCGGCGTCCAGTGCCATCTCACACCCGTGCCTTCTCGGCCAGGCGGGCCCGGGGGTCCTCGTCCGCGGTCGCCTCGGCGAACGCCCGGGCGGCGGCCTGCGCCTGCTCGTCCAGCTCGGCCGGCACGTGCACCTCGACCGTCACGATCAGGTTGCCCGTGCCCTTGGCCGTGCCGAACCCGCGCCCCTTGACGCGGAAGCGCCGGCCCGAGGATGTGCCCGCCGGGACCTTCACGCGCACGGTGCCGCCGTCCAGCACGGGCACCTCGATGGTGGCGCCCAGGGCCGCCTCGGGGAACGTGATCGGCACGGTGACCTCGACGTCGTCCGTGCCCTCGACGCGCCGGAAGAAGGGGTGCGGGGTCACGTGGACGGTGACGTAGAGGTCGCCGGCGCCGCCTGCACCCGAGTGGCCCTTGCCGGCGAGCTTGAGCTTCTGCCCGTCGCGCACGCCGCGCGGGATCCGCACCGTGGTCTCCTGGCCGTTGCCCCGGCGCAGCTTGACCGTGGTGCCGTGCACCGAGGAGCGGAACGGGATGGTCGTCTCCGTCCGGATGTCCTCCCCGCGCGCCGGCGGGGCCTGGTAGCCGCCGTAGCCGCCCGGCGCCCCGTACCCGGTCTGACCGCCGAACTGGGCGAACAGGTCCTCGAACCCGCCCGGGCCGCCGGGGCCGCCCGCGCCGCCGGTGGAGTAGGTCGTGCGGCGGCGGCGTCCTCCGCCGCCTCCGCCGAAGATGTCGCCGAAGAGGTCCTCGAAGTTGGCCGAGCCCCCGGCGCCGCCGGGGCCGCCGGCGGTGAAGCGCGCCCCGGAGCCCATTGCGCGGATCGCGTCGTACTGCTTGCGCTCCTCGGGGTCGGAGAGCACGGAGTTCGCCTCGGTGATGTCCTTGAACCGCTGCTCGGCCTCCGCGTCCCCCGGGTTCTGGTCCGGGTGGTACTGGCGGGCGAGCTTGCGGTAGGCCTTCTTGACGTCGGCGGCGGACGCGTCCTTGGAGACGCCGAGAATGCTGTAGAAGTCCTTGTCGATCCAGTCCTGGCTGGCCATGACGCCTCCTTTCTGTGGGGCCGGTCGGGGTCCTGCGGAGCAGGACCCGGTGGTGGTCCGGGGGTCGTCCCCGGCGCCGCGGCGCCGGGGACGGGTGGACGGGTCAGGGGAGGCCCGAGGGACGGGCCTCCCCTGACGTCGCCGGGATCAGGCCGGGTCCGGCCTCACTCGGCGACCGCGACGGCGACCTGGGCCGGCCGCACCACGCGCTCGCCGATCCGGAAGCCGGAGCGCAGCACCATCGAGACCTGGTCCGGCTCGACCTCGCTCGTGGGCTGCTGCAGCACCGCCTCGTGGACGTTGGGGTCGAACTTCTCCCCGACCTCCCCGAGGCGCACCAGCCCGTGCCGCACGAGGGTCTCCTCGAGCTTGTTCGCGATCGCCGCGAACGGGCCGTCGGTGAGGTCGCCCGCCTGCCGGGCCGCGTCGATGTCGTCGAACACCGGCAGCAGCGTCTGCAGGAGGTCGCCCGTCACGAAGGTCCGCAGCTGCTCCTTCTCGCGCGCCGTGCGGTGCTTGAAGTTCACGAACTCGGCCTGCAGCCGGCGCAGCTCCTCGAGCCGCTCCTCGGCGAGGGCCGCCGCCGGGGAGTCCTCCGCGGCGGCCGGCGCCGGTGCGGCGTCCCCGGACTCCGCCTCCGTCGACTGTGGCGTCGAGAGGATGTCGTCCACCGTCAGGCCCTCCGGCCCGGCCTCCTCGCGGGGGCCGGCGCCGGAGTCCTGCGCGGACTGCTCGCCGGGGTGCGCGGCGTGGTCGCCGGGAACGCTCCCGGCGCCGTGGTCGTCCGCGTTCTCGTCGGGTCCTGGCGTGGGGTCGGGCATGCTCACTTCTTCTCGTCCTCGTCGTCGACGACCTCGGCGTCGACGATGTCCTCGTCACCGGTGGCACCGGTGGCGCCCGCACCCGGGGCGCCCTCGGCGCCCTCGGTCTGCGACTGCGCGTAGAGGGCCTCGCCGAGCTTGGTCTGGGACTGCTGCAGCTTGTCGTAGGCCGACTTCACGGCGTCCTCGTCCTCGCCCTCGAGCGCCTTCTTCAGGGCGTCGACGTCCGCCTGCACCTCGGACTTGACGTCCGCGGGCAGCTTCTCGTCGTTGTCCTTCAGGAGCTTGTCGACGGAGTACGCCTGCTGCTCCGCGTTGTTGCGCAGGTCGGCCGCCTCGCGGCGCACCCGGTCCGCCTCGGCGTTGGCCTCGGCGTCCTTGACCATCCGGTCGATGTCCTCCTTGGAGAGGGAGGACCCGCCCGTGATGGTCATCGACTGCTCGGTGCCGGTGCCCTTGTCCTTCGCGGAGACGTGCACGATGCCGTTGGCGTCGATGTCGAAGGTGACCTCGATCTGCGGCATCCCGCGCGGGGCGGGGGCGATGCCGGTCAGCTCGAAGGTGCCCAGGTTCTTGTTGTCCCGGGTGAACTGGCGCTCGCCCTGGAAGACCTGGATGGACACGGACGGCTGGTTGTCCTCGGCGGTGGTGAAGGTCTCGGACCGCTTGGTGGGGATCGCCGTGTTGCGCTCGATGAGCTTGGTCATCACGCCGCCCTTGGTCTCGATGCCCAGCGACAGCGGGGTCACGTCGATCAGCAGCACGTCCTTGCGGTCGCCCTTGAGCACGCCCGCCTGGATCGCGGCGCCGACGGCGACGACCTCGTCCGGGTTCACGCCCTTGTTGGGCTCCTTGCCGGCCAGGCGCTGGACGGTCTCCGCGACGGCGGGCATGCGGGTCGAGCCGCCCACCAGCACCACGTGGTCGATGTCGGACACGGAGATGCCGGCCTCGGCGATGACGTCCTTGAACGGCTTCTCGGTGCGCTCGAGCAGGTCCCGGGTGAGCTCCTCGAACTTGGCGCGGGTGAGGCGCTCGTCCAGGTGCACCGGGCCCTCGGGGGTCACGGACAGGTACTGCAGGGAGATGCTGGTGCTGGTCGCGGAGGACAGCTCCTTCTTGGCCTGCTCCGCGGTCTCCTTCAGGCGCTGCAGGGCGATCTTGTCCTTGGACAGGTCCGCGCCGGTCTTCGACTTCACCTGCGCCAGCAGCCAGTCGACCACGCGCTGGTCCCAGTCGTCGCCGCCGAGGCGGTTGTCGCCGGCGGTCGAGCGGACCTGGATGGTGGAGAAGTCGTCCTCGTCCTTGCCGACCTCCAGCAGGGAGACGTCGAAGGTGCCTCCACCGAGGTCGAAGACCAGGATGAGCTCGTCCTCCTTGCCCTTCTCCAGGCCGTAGGCGAGCGCCGCGGCGGTGGGCTCGTTGACGATGCGCAGCACGTTCATGCCCGCGATCTCACCGGCCTCCTTGGTGGCCTGGCGCTCGGCGTCGTTGAAGTACGCCGGGACGGTGATCACGGCGTCGGTGACCTTGTCGCCGAGGTAGGACTCGGCGTCGGTCTTGAGCTTCATCAGGATGCGCGCCGAGATCTCCTGCGGCGTGTACTTCTTGCCGTCGATGTCGGTGGACCACCCGGTGCCCATGTGGCGCTTCACCGAGGCGATCGTGCGGTCCACGTTGGTGACGGCCTGGCGCTTGGCGATGTCGCCCACCAGGGTCTCGCCGTCCTTGGAGAAGGCGACGACGGACGGCGTGGTCCGGTTGCCCTCGGCGTTGGCGATGACGGTGGGCTCGCCGCCCTCCAGCACGGACACCACGGAGTTGGTGGTGCCGAGGTCGATTCCTACTGCACGAGACATGGACGTGTTCTCCTTCGGGTCGAGCTGAACCGGGCGGGCCGTACCGGCCCCGTTGGGGTCCCGGAGGTCTCAGTTCTTGAGTTTTCCTGGCTCAAGTCTGCCACGTGAGCCGCTGATGTCAACTTAAGTTGAGCCACATCGACTCAACCCGGGGTGCCGGGGATGTGAGACGCCGCGCACTCCCTCCCGGCGTGGCAGGACGTCGGATACCGTGGAGTGTTTGAGCCCGTTCCCGCGGGCCACCGCCACACCCCCGGGTCCGCCCCGCACGTCACCGCACGCACCGACACGACACCGCACGCACCCCGACACCTCAGGAGCCACCGTGAGCACCACGCCACCCCATTCGCCGCATCCGTCCAGTGAGGCCGACGGCTCCCGCCGGCCGAAGCCGCGGGAGGTGCTGCGCGAGATCAACTACCCGCACGGCATCCACCCCGCCCTCGTCCCCGGCATCGCCGTCGAGGACCAGAAGCTGCACTACGGCACGGACAAGGTGGTCTTCACCGTCACCGCCGCGCTGATCGTGGGGTTCATCGCCTGGGGCGTGCTCTCCACCGAGTCCCTGACCGCCGCCTCCACCGCGGCCCTGGGCTGGGTCACCGGCAACGCCGGGTGGTTCTTCACGGCCCTGTCCACGGCCGCCGTGCTGTTCATGCTCGTGGTCGGCTTCACGCGGACCGGGCGGATCCCCCTGGGCATGGACGACGAGAAGCCCGAGTACTCCTTCTTCTCGTGGCTCGCCATGCTCTTCGCCGCCGGCATGGGCATCGGCCTGATGTTCTACGGCGCCTCCGAGCCGCTGAGCCACTTCGGCGCGGGCGTCCCCGGCTTCGGGGCGGAACCCGGCTCCGAGGAGATGACCGTCTACGCCCTCGTCCAGACCGCCTTCCACTGGGGTCTCAACCCCTGGGCCATGTACGCCGTGGTCGGCGCGGCCGTCGCGTACGGCGCCTACCGGCGCGGACGCTCCCCGCTCATCAGCCGGATCTTCGTGCCGCTGATCGGCCAGCGGCGCGCCGAGGGCGGCCTGGGCCGGCTCATCGACGTGTTCGCCATCTTCGCGACCCTCTTCGGCACCGCCGCCTCGCTCGGGATCGGCGCGCTGCAGATCTCCCGGGGCCTCGAGATCGTCGCGGGCTGGGGACCGCTCGGCAACGGCGGGCTCATCGCGATCATCGCCGTCCTCACCGCCGCCTTCGTGGTCTCCGCGGTCTCCGGCGTGGCCCGCGGCATCCGCTACCTCTCCAACACGAACCTGCTGCTGGCGTTCCTGCTCGCCCTGTTCGTGTTCGTGGCCGGGCCCACCGTCCTGATCCTGGACCTGGTCCCCGCCGTGTTCAGCACCTACCTGCAGGAGTACCTCTGGATGACCGGGCAGACCGGCGGCTGGGGCGAGGACGCCACCGCCTTCGCCGGCGGCTGGACCGTCTTCTACTGGGCCTGGTGGCTGTCCTGGTCCCCGTTCGTCGGGATGTTCATCGCCAAGATCTCCCGCGGCCGCACGCTGCGCCAGTTCGTGACCGTGGTGCTCGTGGTCCCCTCCTCGATGTGCGTGCTCTGGTTCGTGGTCATCGGCGGCACGTCCATGTACCTGCAGCGCACCGGGACCGACCTGGCCGCCGCGGGCGGCCAGGAGGCCGCGCTGTTCGGCATGCTCGACGCCCTGCCCTTCGGCGCGATCACGTCGGTGCTCGCCATGGTCGTCATCGGCATCTTCTTCGTGACCAGCGCGGACTCCGCGTCCATCGTCATGGGCACGCTGTCCCAGCGGGGCCAGCCGGAGCCGAACCGGCCGATCGTCGTGTTCTGGGGCCTGTGCCTCGGCGGCATCGCAACGGTCATGATGCTCGTGGGCGGCGACGACGCCCTGACCGGGATGCAGAACCTCGTGACCGTCTCGGCCCTGCCGTTCGCGGTGATCGTCGCCTTCCTCATGGTCGCCTTCTACAAGGACCTGCGCAGCGACCCCGCCACGATCCGCCACGCGTTCGCCCTCACGGCGGTGCGCAAGGCCGTGATCCACGGCATCGAGGAGCACGGCGACGACTTCGCCCTGCAGGTGGAGCACGCCCCCGGCGCCCGTGCTGCCGGCGAGACCTTCGACTCCCACGACCCGGCCGTCACCGACTGGTACCGGCGGGTCGACGAGAACGGCGAGGAGATCGACCTCGCCGCGGAGACCGGTTCGAGCTCCGGCCAGCAGGCCGACCAGGAGCCGGAGCGCCCGGACGCCGGTCAGGAACGACTGGCCCGGGCCGCGCCGCGCCCGCGCGCCCCGCCCGGCCGCGGGGCCGCCCCGGCCCCGCGCCGGGCGCCCGCCCCCCCCGGGGGGGGCGCCCCCACTTCTCGTGCCGGGACCGGACGGCTTAGACTGCGCGCTATGTATTCGATCGTGGCCGTGTGCACCGGCAACATCTGCCGCTCGCCCATGGCGGAGTTCGCCCTGCGCCGCGCCTTCGAGGCCGCAGGACTGGCCGGGCGCGTGCGGATCGACTCGGCCGGCGTCAGCGACGAGGAGCTCGGCAACCCCGTGGACCCCCGCGCCGGCGACCTCCTGCGCCGCGCGGGGCTCGACGCCTCCGCGCACGCGGCCCAGGTCTTCGACCCCGTCCGCTTCGGCGACCGGGACCTCGTGCTCGCCCTGGACGTGGTGCACTGGCAGCGCCTGCGGGCGCTCGCACCGGACCGCTCCGCCGCCGCCAAGGTGCGGCTGCTGCGGGAGTTCGACCCCGCCGTGAAGGACCTCGAGCACGGCGACCTGGGGATCTACGACCCCTGGTACGGGGGCCCCGAGGACTTCGAGTCCACCTGGGGCATGATCGACGCCGCCGTTCCGGGCGTGGTCCGCGCCGTCGCCCGGGAGCTCGGCGCCGACCGGGGATCCGCGCAGGACGCCGGGCGCGCGTGATCGACATCGAGCTCGAGCTGGATCCGGCGCTCGCCGCGGCCCACCCCGCCGGCACCAACCTGGCGCGGCTGCTCCCCTCCCCCACCCGCCGCCCCTACCTCATCGGCATCGACGGGCGTTCGGGGGCCGGCAAGACCAGCCTCGCCGAGCAGCTCGCCGCGGTGCTGCGCCCGGTGCGGGACGTGACGCTCTTCCACCTCGAGGACCTCTACCCGGGCTGGGACGGGCTCGGCCCCGGCCGCCGCACCTACGTGGACGAGGTCCTCACACCCCTCGACCAGGGCCGGGACGCCGAGTGGAGCGCCTGGGACTGGGTCACCGGCTCCCCGGGGACCCCGCGGCTGACCCGTGTGGCGGAGGTCGTGATCCTGGAGGGCGTCGGCGCGTGCAGCGCCGAGGCCCGGGAACTGCTGGACGTCTCCGTGTGGGTCGAGCTGCCCACCGCCCTGCGCTACGACCGCGCGCTGAGCCGTGACGGCTCCTACTACGCCGAGCACTGGGACCGCTGGGCCGCCCAGGAGGACGCCTACCTGGCGGAGGACCACGTCTGGGAACAGGTGGACATCCTGCACCCCGGCCCCGTCTGCTGAGCCCCGCGGCCGCACCGACAGGAGGATCCGTGACCAGCACCGTCGTCGTCCTCGACGCCGCCCACCCGGAGGGCGTCCTCGCCGATCCGTCCGTCCCGCTCGTGCGGATCGACGACCAGGGGCTCACCCGCGGTGACGGTGTCTTCGAGACCATGCGCGCCGTCGACGGGCTCGTGCAGAAGTTCGAGGCCCACCACCAGCGGCTGTCGGCCTCCGCGCGGCTGGCGCAGCTGCCCGTGCCGTCGGCGCGGGATGTGCGCGGGGCGGTGGAGCTGGCGCTCGCCCACGCCGCCCCCGGCGGGGACGGCGGACTGGGGGCCGAGCACGCCGTCAAGGTGGTGATCAGCCGCGGCACCCCGGCGGACGGCCCGTGGTCCTGGATCGTGGTGAGCCCCGTGCCGGAGACGACGTTCCGGCAGCGCCGGGACGGCGTGACCGCGGTGCTGCTGCCGCGCGGCCACGACCCCGCCCAGGACGCCGGGTACCCGTGGCTGCTCCCCGGGGCCAAGACGCTCTCCTACGCGATCAACATGGCCGCCCTGCGCCACGCCCGCTCCCTCGGCGCGGACGAGGCGGTCTTCACCACGGAGGGGCGCAGGGTCCTGGAGGGCGCGACGTCCTCCGTGGTCTGCGCCCGGGTGCGCGCCGGCCGCCGCACCCTGCTGACGCCGGAGCCCTCGCACGGGATCCTGCCCGGCACCACGCAGGCCAAGATCTTCGCCGCCGCCCGCCGGGACGGCTGGGAGCTCGGCTACGGACCCCTGTACCCGGCGGACCTCATGGAGGCCGACGCCGTGTGGCTGGTCTCCAGCGTCCGGCTCGCGGTGCCGGTGCGCCGGCTCGACCACCAGCCGCTGCCGGTGGACCCGGACCTGACGAGGCTCGTCACGAGCTGGGTCCAGCAGGCCTGATCCTTCGCTCAGGCCCAGATGAACCGGTGCGTCCCGAGCAGGACGGACACCGCCGGGCCCGCCGCGGCGGCCGCCGCACAGCCCGTGAGGACCGCCGCGTCCCGCCAGGAGTACCCCGGGACGCGGGCCCACGTGCGCGGACCCGCACCGAAGCCGCGGGCCTCCATGGTGACCGACAGCCGGGTGGCCCGTCGCAGGGACTGCACCAGCAGTGTGAAGGCCTGGCCGCCGAACTCCCGCAGCGCGCCCACCGGACCGTGCCCGGACCCCGTCCCGCGCGCCCGCCGCGCCATCGCCAGGGTGGCCCACTCGGAGACCATCACCCCCACCAGCCGCAGCGCGGCCAGGGACGCGAGCACGAAGCGGGCCGGCAGGCGCAGCGTCTGGGCGAGGCCGTCGGCGAGGTCCGTGGGATCCGTGGTGAGCACCAGCATCAGCCCGGGCAGCGCCAGTGCCAGCCCGCGCAGAGCGATCGCCGCCCCCGCGGCCACCGAGCCGGACGAGATCCCGGTGACCCCCAGGTCGAGCAGCACCGGCCCGGTGTCCTCGGCGAGCAGGGCCGTGCCCCACCCGCTCACGAGCGCCGCCACGACCACCGGCCACGCCCGGCGCAGCAGCGCGAGCGGGCGCTGACCGGCCAGCGCCAGCAGCAGCACCTCGCCCAGCAGCACGGTCCCCGACGTCACGGGGTCCGCGCTGAGCAGCAGCACCACGGTCAGCAGCAGCGCCCCGGCCAGCTTGACCACCGCATTCGTGCGCCCCAGCAGGGAGGTCCGGGCCGACGGCGCGATCGCTGCGGCGCTCACCGGACGGGCTCCCGCCGGGCGGGGACGACCCGCACCGCGCCGGCGCCCGGCGCCGCCGGAGCGGCCGTGGCACTCCCGGCCGCGGCCGCGGACCGCACGGCAGGAACGGCCGGCGCCCCTTCCGCCGCCGGTGCGGTGCGAGCGGCGCGGCCCCGCTCGCTCGGGGTGCCCAGCGCCAGCACCTCGGCGCCGAGCGCCCGCACGAAGTCCTCGTCGTGGGTCACGGCGAGGACCGACGTGCCGGCGTCGACGAGCTCCACGAGCAGGTCCACGAGCTCCGCCCACGTCAGGGCGTCCTGACCGAACGTCGGCTCGTCGAGCACCAGCACGTCCGGGTCCGTGGCGAGCACCGTGGCCACGGACAGCCGCCGCTTCTCGCCGCCGGAGAGGGTGAACGGGTTGGCGTCGGCCAGGTGCGAGAGCCGCAGCCGGCGGAGCAGTTCATCCGTGCGGCGCTCCCGCTCGGCCACCGGCGTGCCGGCCAGCCGGGGGCCGAGCTCGAGCTCGGCCCGCACGGTGGCGCGCAGGAACTGGTGCTCGGGCTCCTGGAAGACCGTGCCCACGCGGGCCACGAGCTCCCGGCCGCTCCACTCGAGCGGGTCGGAGCCCGCGCCGCGGTCGAGGACCGGGTGGGCCCGCACGGTGCCGCGCACGGGGGCGAGCAGACCCGCCAGCGTCAGCGCGAGCGTGGACTTGCCGGCGCCGTTCGGCCCGGTCAGCGCGAGCGCGCGGCCGCGGCGCAGGGTCAGCTCCACGTCGGCCACCGCCGTGGGGAGGTCCCGGCCCGCGGCGGCGTCGTCCAGCGGGCGGCCGCGCCGCCGCGCCCGCCGCCGGGCGCGCAGCTGCCGCGCCGAGGGCTGGCTGCGCGAGACGCCCAGACCGGTGGCGCTCAGCAGCGGTGCGCCGTCCGCCCCGGAGCCGGCGGCCCCGGTTCCGGCGGGACCCCCGCCGGGATGTGCACCGGAGCCTGCGCCGGGACCCGCGGCGGGGCGAGCGGGCGCACGCGTGGCAGGCACTCGGCCGGGCACCCACACCCCCGCGCCGCTGAGCTCGTCGGCCGCGGCGTCGAGCACCCGGCCCGGCGCGCCGTCGTGGGTGATGCTCCCGTCCCGGCCGAGCACGACGACGCGGTCCACGACCTCGGCCCACACGGCGACACGGTGCTCCACGACCACGAGCGTGGCGCCGCTGCGGTCGAGGCAGGACACCACCGCGTCGCGGACCTGCCGCACGCCGGCGGGGTCCAGGTTGGCGGTCGGCTCGTCGAGCAGCAGCAGCCCGGGGCTCATGGCCACGGCGCTCGCGAGCGCCAGGCGCTGCTTCTGCCCGCCGGACAGGGCCGCGGTGGAGTGGTCGAGGGGGAGGTCCAGCCCCACGTCGTCGAGCGCCGCGCGCACCCGCGGCCAGATCTGCTCCCGGGGCACCGCGAGGTTCTCGAGGCCGAAGGCGGTGTCGTCCCCGATCCGGGACAGCACCACCTGGGACTCGGGGTCCTGCTGCACGAGCCCGGCCCGGCCGCGCGCCTGCTCCGGCGGCATGCCGTCGAGCAGCAGCTCGCCGGAGGCGGACTGCCCGTCGTCGTCGTGGAGGACTCCTGCCAGGGCGTGCAGGAGGGTGGACTTGCCCGCCCCGCTGGGTCCCAGCAGGAGCACGCGCTCCCCCGGCTCCACCACGAGGTCGAGGCCGCGCAGCGCCGCCGCGTCCCGCCCGGGGTGGTGCCAGCCGAAGCCGCGGGCCTCGACCCGCGCCCCGGGGCCGGCGGGCACCACGGGGTCCGGGGTCGTGGGAGCCGTCATCGCCGCACGGCCCGACCCGACGCGAGACCCTGCAGCACGCCGGTGGCCGCGAGGGCCCGCACCACGGCCTGCATCAGCAGGCCCGCGAGCACCGCCCCGGAGACGGCCGCCAGGACCACGTAGACCAACTGGTGGCTCAGCGCCCACTCGTAGTTGTAGACGATGTTCTCGTGGACGCCGAGGAAGATCCCGCTCACGGCGCCCGCCACGGCCGCCACGAGGGCGTCGAACCGGCGGTACCGGAAGGAGGCGAAGGCCAGTTCCGCGCCGATGCCCTGGACGAGACCGGAGAGCACGACCAGCAGGCCGAAGTGGGTGCCCAGGAAGCTCTCGATCACGGCGGCGAGCAGCTCGCAGAACAGCGCGGCGCCGGGCTTGCGGATGATCAGCCCGCCGAGCACGCCGGCCACGAGCCAGCCGCCGGCGATCAGCCCCACGGCGGGCGGGTAGGCGACCGCGGCCGTGCCGACCACGGGGTAGAGCAGGTTCGACCACGCCCAGAAGACGACCGCGCACACGGCGGCGAGGACGGCGGCCACGACGATGTCGACGACGCGCCAGGACGACGCGCGGGACGTGCCGGGGCGGCGGGCGGGGCGGTGGGTGGTGGTGTTCACGGTGGGTTCCTCCTGGGCTCAGCGAGCCGTCGGTGCCAGGAGGGGACGGGGTCCCGCGGGCCGCGCCGGTGGCGCGTTCCCGGGGAAGCACCCCTGAGATGCTCGACTCCCTTCGCCGGTGCTAGCCGGAGCAGGTTCGAGGGTCTGCGGCGATCCGCACTCTCAGCGCCGCGCCGGTCTCACCGGCGGGGCGCTCCCCTGTCGTTCAGTGGCACCGAGTCTACCCCTCCTTCGCCCGCTCCGTGCACTGCCGGCGCACGGCCGGTGAACGGCGCAGGGGCCCGTCCGGCCGGACACCGGTGCGGTGTCCGGCCGGACGGGCCCCTGCGCGAGGTGCTCGCCGGGCCTCAGACCTCGGCCTGGCTCGAGGCCTTGGGGTTGGTCTGCGGCCTGTTCTCCATCTTCGCGATCTGGCGGGAGATGCCGACCTTGATGACGGTGCCCACGAGACCGGTCACGAGCGACCAGATGATGATGCCCGTCCAGGCCTCGTCCGGGTCCGGGTTCTTGGCGGGGGGCGGGTCGCCGGTGATGCGCGTCCACGCCGCGCCGAGCACCTTGTGCGAGAGCGCCACGCCGCCGAGCGAGAGGCCGGTGCCCACGAGTTCGAGGACCTTGGTGTTCATGGAGTGCTGCTCCTTGTCGTCCGAGGGGGACGCGGGTGCGCCCTGTCGATCCTGCCCAGCCTAACGCGTCCCCGGCGATCCGTCAGTCTGCTGTCCGTCCGCCCGCCGGCCGTCCGGGCTCGGCACCGGCGGTCCCGCGGCGACGCCCTCCGCGGAGCCCTCCGCCCCGCCCTCCGCGGCGCGGTTGAGGACCTTCTGCAGGTCGTCCTGGGTCAGCGTGGTCCGGTTCAGGTGCTTGGTGCGGTACGTCGAGCGTCCCACCATGTGCGCCGAGACGGGCACGGTGAGCAGCTGGAAGATCCAGCCGAGGGCGATGAGCGGGATCATGACGGGTTCGCGGTTCTCGAGGGCGACTGCCGTGAGCATGAGGAGCAGCCCGAAGACCTGGGGCTTGGTGCCGGCGTGCATGCGCGTCAGGAGGTCCGGGAAGCGGACCAGGCCGATCCCTGCGGCGAGGGACATGAGCGCGCCGACCACGAGGCACACGGCCGCGGCGGCGTCCAGGACGGTGTCCAGCACGGCGCTCACCGCCCGTGCTCGGCGGTCTGGGTGGCGAAGCGCGCCACCGTCACGGAGCCGATGAACCCGACCAGCGAGACGATCACCATGAGGATCAGGTTGTTGAGGTGGCCGTGGTAGGCCATGTCCACGGCGAGGGCGGCCGCGACGATGGCCAGCAGCACGTCCGTGGCCACCACGCGGTCCAGCAGGGAGGGGCCCTTGGCGAGGCGGTAGAGGGTGCCCGCGGCGGCCGCGCTGAGCAGCACGGCCGCGACGGCCACGGCGATCTGCATCACGGGTGGTCCTCCTCGTGGGTGTCGGTGGGGGTGGATCCCGGGGCGTCCGCCGGGGACCCGGTGGGCACCTCGTCCCGGCGGCGGCCCACGATCTGCAGGCTCGCGGTGATCGGCGAGCTGAGCGCGGCGCTGTCCGGCCGGTCCGTGCCGGAGGCCCGTCCGCCGCCCCGCTCGGCCCGCAGGGCGGCGAGCTCCTCCGGGGTGCCCATGATCCGGATCCAGGCCGCCTCCACCCGGAGGGCGGACCGGCGGAAGTCCTCGGCCTCCTGAGCGCTGCGGACGTTGAGCGCGTGGAAGTACAGCGTGCCGGAGGCCCGGTCCACCTCCACCACGAGCGAGCCCGGGATCAGGGTCATGGTGTGGCCGGTGGCCGTCAGGAGCAGGTCGGAGCGCGTGCGCAGCTGGACGCCGACCACGGCGTTGCGCGCGCGCGGGCCCACGAGGATCGCAATGAGCATCACCTCGAAGCTCGCCTTGGCGACCTGCCACACGAACGTCACGGCGAAGAGGGCGAACTGGAACGGGTTGAACCGGCCGGACAGCTGGACGGGCGGCAGGTAGAGCACCCAGGTGACGAGCAGGGCCAGGACCAGTCCGACCAGCAGGTTGCCGGGGCCGAAGTCGCCCCAGAGGGCGCCCCACACCACCACGAGCCACACCAGCAGCGGCAGCTCGACGAGCAGGGAATTCTTGGGGCGGGTCACGGGGCCTCCTCCACGACGGGCCGCGGCGCGGACGCGGGGTCCAGCACGGCCTCGACGTAGCGCTCGGGGCGGACGAGGTTCTCCGCGGCGTTGTCCGCGAGCTGGAACAGCGGCCCGGCGAACACGGTCAGGGCCACCCCCGCGGCGACGAGGGCCGAGGCCCCGCCCAGCATCGAGGGGGACATCAGGCGCACGTCGCCCTTGCCCGCGAAGCGGCCCGCCTGGTCGTCGACGGCACCCGAGGTCAGCAGGAACCGGGAGCCGGCGGGCACCGGGGCCAGCAGGATGGGGTCCGGGTACTCCGCGTCCTCCGGGGCGCGCAGGAACACGCGGTTCCACACCCGGATCAGGGCGAGCAGGGTCAGGAGGGACACCGCCACGGAGCCGGCGACGAGGGCGTAGGCCAGCCCGTCGCCCTGGTCCACGCCGGCCTGCAGCAGACCGGTCTTGCCCAGGAAGCCGGAGAACGGCGGGATCCCGCCGAGATTGAGCGCGGGCACGAGGTAGAGCAGCGCGAGCAGCGGCGAGATCTTGGCCATCCCGGCCAGCCGGTCCACGTTGGTGGACCCCCCGCGGCGCTCGATCAGCCCGGCCACGAGGAACAGGCTCGTCTGGATCACGATGTGGTGGGCCACGTAGTAGACCGTGGCGGAGAGCGCCTCCTGGGTGCCCACGGCCACCCCGAAGATCATGTACCCGATGTGGCTGATCAGGGTGAAGGACAGCATGCGCTTGATGTCGATCTGCGCGAGCGCGCCCAGGATGCCGACCACCATGGTGAGCAGCGCGACCCACATCAGGAGGTCGTCGAGCCGCTCCCCGGGGAAGAGCACGGTCTCGGTGCGGATGATCGAGTACACGCCCACCTTGGTCAGCAGGCCGGCGAACACGGCGGTCACGGGCGCGGAGGCGGTCGGGTAGGAGTCCGGGAGCCAGAAGGACAGCGGGAAGACCGCGGCCTTGATGCCGAACGCGATGAGCAGCATCAGGTGCAGCTGCATCTGCGTCCCCACCGGCAGGCCCTCAAGCTTGACCGAGAGATCGGCCATGTTGATGGTGCCCGTGGCCGCGTAGATCATCGCGATGGTGATCAGGAACAGCACGGAGGAGATCACCGAGACCACCACGTAGGTCACGCCGGTGCGGATCCGCTGCACGGTCCCGCCCATCGTCATGAGCACGTAGGACGCGGTCAGCAGGATCTCGAACCCCACGTAGAGGTTGAACAGGTCCCCGGCGAGGAAGGCGTTGGAGACCCCCGCCACGAGGATCAGGAAGGAGGGGTGGAAGATCGAGATCGGCCCCTCCTCGTCGCCGTCGGCCACGCCCTGCCCGCTCGCGTAGACGAGCACGGCGAGGGAGACGACCGTGGAGACCACGAGCATCAGGGACGAGAGCTGGTCCACGACCATGACGATGCCCCAGGGCGCCTCCCAGCCGCCGAGGTGGACGGCCTGCGGGCCGAGGTTCCACGTGGTCCCGAGGATGAGCGCCTCGACCGCGAGGGTGAGCACGAGCGAGCCGATGGCCACGGTCCGCTGGAGGGCGTTGCGCCGCAGGAGCAGGAGGCTCAGGGCCGCCCCGAGGAACGGGATGATGACGGCCAGGGGGGCCAGCTGGGCGAAGTCGACGGTCACCGCCTCCCTCCCCACTCGTCGACGCCGCGCACACCCGGGGTCTCCAGGGACTCACCGGGGTCCTGGGGCCGTGGGGCGTCGTCGAACTCCGTGGTGTCGGCGGGGACGTCGGCGTCGTCCTCCATGTCGTAGGAGGACTGCCGCGCCACGCGCCGGTCCTCGACGTCGTCCTGGATCTCGTCCCGGCGCCCGAGGACCCAGGACCGGTAGATCATGCCCAGCAGGAACGCGGTGACGGCGAGGGAGATCACGATGGCGGTGAGGATGAGGGCCTGGGGCAGCGGGTCGCTGTAGTCCTCCGCGGCGATCGACCCCTCGTACAGGGGCGCGGACCCGGCGGCCCCGCCGGCGTGCAGGATCAGCAGGTTCGTGCCGTTGGTCAGCAGCATCAGCCCGAGCAGCACGCGGGTGAGCGAGCGCTCGAGCAGCAGGTACACGCCCACGGCGTAGAGCACGCCCATCACGACCAGCAGGGTCAGGTTCACGGTCATCGGTGCTCGTTCCCTCCGTCGGTGCGGATCCGGGCGATCGCGGTCGGCGATGTCGCGGAGGCCGCCGCGGTCGCTCCCGCGGGGGCGCCGGCGGACACCTTCCGCTGCCGCGTGACGCGGATGCGCGTGCCGCGTCCAGGGGTGCGCCGCCGCCGGCGGACCGCGTCCTCCTCGATCCGCTGGTCGATCCGGCCGCCGAGCGAGCGCAGGATGTCCAGGATGAGCCCCACCACGATGAGATAGACCGCGATGTCGAAGATCAGGGCGGTCACGAACTTCTCCGCCCCGAAGAGTGGCAGCTCGGCCTCGAAGGTGTAGCTCTGCATCACCGACCCGCCGAAGAACACCGGGGTGACGGCGTAGAGCGCGGCGAGCGCCAGGCCCGTCCCGAGCATCGTGCCCGCGTTGATCGGCGTGGCCAGCTCCAGCTCGTAGCGCCCGCCCGCGAGGTAGCGCACGGTCAGGGCGAGGCCGGCCATGAGACCGCCCGCGAACCCTCCGCCGGGGTCGTTGTGCCCGGCGATCAGCAGGTAGAGGGAGACCATCATGAACGTGTGGAACAGCAGCCGGGTGACGACCTCGAAGACGATCGAGCGCCGCTCGGGGGCCATCGTCCGCCCGGCGAGCAGGTAGGGGTCCTCGAGGTCGTCGTCGCGGCGAGCCAGCCCCACCTCCAGGGGCTCGCCGCCGGGCGAGACGGCCGCGGCGTTGCGCCGCCGGATCACCCGCAGCTGGTCGGTGGTGGGATCGTCCCCGGAGCGGACGATGCGGTCCCCGCGACCCGTGACGAAGATCAGGGAGGCCACCCCGGTGGCGGCGAGCACGAGCACGGAGATCTCCCCGAACGTGTCCCACGCGCGGATGTCCACGAGGATCACGTTGACGACGTTCTGGCCGTCGCCGAGCTCGTAGGCCATGCGGGGCAGCTCCAGGGAGATCGGGTCGGCCGTGCGGGAGGAGATGCTGAAGGCCGCGAGCGCCATCATGAACAGCCCGAAGGTGACCGCGATGGTGCCGCGCAGCAGCCGGCGCCCGGCCGGGTTGCGGTGCCACAGGGGGGCGGGCAGCGAGCGCAGGGCGAGCACGAACGCCACGAGCAGGATGGTCTCGACGAGCGTCTGCGTCAGGGCGAGGTCCGGTGCGCCCTGCAGGGCGAAGATGAGGGCCAGCCCGTAGCCCGTGACCGACACGAGCAGCACCGCGAGGAAGCGCTTGCGGGCCAGGGGCACCAGCAGGGCCGCGACGACCATGGCCACGCCGGCGATCAGCTGCCCGGGGCCGTCGGAGACCCGCAGCGCCCCCAGGGGCGGGGTCTCCTCCGCGATCAGCGCCACCAGCGGCACGACGATCGCCGTGATCAGGATGACCGAGAGGTAGAACATGAGCGAACCGCGCTGGGTGCGGCCGGTGATCCACACGGCGGCCAAGTCCAGCACGTTGACGACCCGCCGGTAGACGAGCTCGCCCGGGGGCAGGGACGGCAGGGCCCGCTGGAGGTCCGCGACCTGGCTCCGGAAGCGGTGGAGCAGGATCCCGCCCGCGACGATGAGGGCGGAGAGCCCGAGGGCCGGGGTGAACCCGTGCCACAGGGCCAGGTAGAAGTCGTGCTCCACGGCCGGGAACTGGTCGACGTAGGGCTGCAGCATCGCGTCGACCGGCTGGGGCCAGAGGCCGAGGACCACCGTGAGGACGGAGAGCACGAGCGGCGCGGCGAGGAACGCGGGCTCCACCCGCTGCATGTCGCTGACCACGGCCCTGCCGCCGACCCCGGCGTCGAGCTCGGAGAACTCGGCGGACTTGTGGGCGAACCCGCCCCACACGAACCGGGCGCTGTAGGCGAAGGTCAGCACGGAGCCGACCACGAGCCCGGCGAGCACCACGGTCCCCGCCGCGCCCTCGACGTCGTGGGCGAAGGCGGTCAGCACGGCCTCCTTGGCCACGAAGCCGGCCAGCGGGGGCAGCCCGGCCATGGACGCCGCGGCCACGAGCGAGACGGCGAACAGGACGGGCACGCGGCCGGCGAGCCCCGACAGGCGGCGGATGTCCCGGGTGCCCGCCCGGTGGTCGATGATCCCGACCACGAGGAACAGCGTGGCCTTGAACAGCCCGTGCGCGAGGAGCATGGCCATGCCCGCCTGCGCCGTGTCCGCGGAGCCGCGGCCCACGATCACCATGAGGAAGCCGAGCTGGCTGACGGTGCCGTAGGCGAGGATCAGCTTCAGGTCGTACTGCTTCAGGGCCGCCCAGCCGCCGAAGAGCATGGTGCCCAGCCCCAGCACCGCGATGGTCGGCTGCCACAGCGCCGTCTCGGCGAAGCCCGGGGCGAAGCGGGCCACCAGGTAGATGCCGGCCTTGACCATCGCGGCGGCGTGCAGGTACGCGGACACCGGGGTGGGCGCGGCCATCGCGGCCGGCAGCCAGAAGTGCAGCGGGATCAGCGCGGACTTCGTCACGGCGCCGACGAGGAGCAGGAGGACCGCCACGTCCACCACGGTCCCGCGCTGCGCCAGCTCGGGGGCCGCCGCGAGCACCTCGGAGATCCGGTAGGTGCCCGCGGCCTGGCCCAGCATCACGATGCCGACCAGCATGGCCAGGCCGCCGGCGGTGGTGAGCACGAGGGCCTGCAGCGCCGCGCGCCGGGCGGACAGGCGGGTCCGGCTGTAGCTGATGAGCAGGAACGACAGGACGGTGGTGATCTCCCAGAAGACGAACAGCACCAGCATGTCGTCGGCGGTCACCAGGCCGAACATGGCGCCCGCGAAGGCGAGCAGCTGCGCGCCGAAGCCGCCGATGCCGCTCGCGCCGGACTTGAAGTAGCGGGCGCAGTAGAACAGCACCAGGGAGCCCACGCCGAGCACGAGCAGGGACATCGTCCACGAGAGGGCGTCCATGCGCAGCACCAGGTCCAGGCGCAGGGACGGGATCCACTCCCCGCCCTCGGTCCAGCCGCCCTCCGGGCCGTAGACCCGCGGGCCGGAGCCCAGCAGCCACAGGAAGCCGGCGAACGGGACCGCCGCCAGGAGGTAGAAGGCGCTGCGTCCCATCCGTGCGAACAGCAGGGGCGCGACCGCGGCCACCACTGCGTGGAGCAGGAGCACAGCGGTCATCAGGCGCCTCCGGGGGTCGGGGAAGAGATCGGCGGGCGGGCGTCGAGGGGCCCGGACGCGGGCACGGAGGACCTGTGCGAGCACGGGGTGGCCGGGGCGCACCCGGGTGTTCCACCCTATCAAAGGGGTGTTGCCGCTCCCGCTCGCATGTCCTGACAGCACCTGTACGTTCCCGGACGGTTTCCTGGGCGGAACCCGGATTGCCGGGCGGTCCTCCGGCGAGGCCGCCCTCCGCGACGGGCACCGCGGGCCTAGCATGACTGCCATGGACGCCACGCCCCCCGGCCCTCCCGCCCCCGTCCCCTCCCTCCCGGCGACGGCGTTCGTGCCGCGCCGCTCGCACGTGTGGGCCTGGAGCCTGTGGGACGCCGGATCCGCCGCCTTCAACGCCGTGATGACCACGTTCGTGTTCACCGTCTATCTCACGAGCGACCCCTTCGGCGGGGAGGACCGCGCCTCGGAGGTGCTGGGCTACGGGATCGGGGCCGCCGGCGTGGTGGTGGCCCTGCTGGCCCCCGTGGTGGGCCAGCGCAGCGACGGCGCGGGGCGGCGCAAGCTGTGGCTCGGGATCAACACGATGCTCACGGCGCTGCTCACGGCCCTGTGCTTCCTGGTCCTCCCCGACCAGCCGTACCTCTACCTCGGGGTGGGCCTGCTGGCGCTGGCCAACGTCTTCGACGAGTTCGCGGTGGTCAACTACAACGCGATGCTGCCGGGGATCGCGGGCCGCGAGCACATCGGGCGGGTGAGCGGCCAGGGCTGGGCGATGGGCTACTTCGGCGGGATCGTGGCCCTGACGATCGTGCTGTTCGGGTTCATCACCCCGGGCCTGCTCGGCATCCCCGAGGAGGACGCCCTCAACGTGCGGGCCGTGGCCCTGTTCTCGGGGCTGTGGATCGCGCTGTTCTCGATCCCCGTCCTGCTGGTGGTGCCCGAGATCCGCCCCACCCGCCGGGGATCGCGCCCGTCCGTGGCCCGCTCCTACCGCCAGCTGTGGCAGACCCTGCGGGAGCTGTACCGTGACGCCCCGCAGACGCTGTGGTTCCTGCTCTCCTCCGCCGTGTTCCGGGACGGGCTCAACGCGGTGTTCACCTTCGGCGGCGTCATCGCGGCCGGCACGTTCGGCTTCACCCTGAGCGAGGTCATCGTCTTCGCGATCGTCGGCAACGTGGCGGCCGGGGCGGGCGCCCTCGTGGGCGGGCGGCTCGACGACCGGGTGGGGCCCAAGCGCGTCATCGTGGCGTCGCTCGTCGGCATCCTGCTGGCCGGGACCCCGCTGCTGTTCCTCGAGGGCACGGCGGCGTTCTGGGTCTGCGGGCTGCTGCTGTGCCTGTTCGTGGGCCCCGCGCAGTCCGCCTCCCGCACGTTCCTCGGCCGGCTCACGCGGACCGGAGAGGAGGGCGCCCTGTTCGGCCTCTACGCCACCACGGGGCGGGCCGTGAGCTTCCTGGCGCCCACCCTGTTCGCGGTGTTCGTCTCCGTGCTCGGCGCGCAGCGCTGGGGGATCCTCGGGATCCTCCTGGTGGTCGGCGCCGGCCTGCTCCTGCTGCTGCGCGCGCGCGACCCGAAGACCGCGGCGTCCCCCCACCACGGCGTCGCCGCTTCGTGAGCCGACCGGTTCGTGGGCCCGCCGGTTCACGGGCCGCGGGGCGCCGGCACACCGCCGGGCGCGGCCGGGCCGTGCGGGGTCAGATGCGGGTGCGGGAGAACCCGAGGTGGCTGCGCGAGGCCGTGGGTCCGCGCTGCCCCTGGTACCGGTTGCCGTAGGCGCCGGAGCCGTACGGGTGCTCCGTGGGCGAGGACAGCCGGAAGAAGCACAGCTGGCCCACCTTGGAGCCCGGCCACAGCTTGATCGGCAGCGTGGCCATGTTGGACAGCTCGAGCGTGACGTGCCCCGAGAAGCCCGGGTCGATGAACCCCGCCGTGGAGTGGGTCAGCAGGCCCAGGCGCCCCAGCGAGGACTTCCCCTCGAGACGGGCGGCGATGTCGTCCGGGAGGGTCACCTTCTCGTAGGTGGAGCCGAGCACGAACTCCCCCGGGTGCAGCACGAAGGCCTCCTCGGGGTCGACCTCCACGAGCCGGGTGAGCTCCGGCTGCTCCACGGACGGGTCGATGTGCGCGTACTTGTGGTTGTCGAAGAGCCGGAACCAGCGGTCCAGCCGCACGTCGATGCTGGCGGGCTGGATCAGGGCGGGATCGTAGGGCTCGAGGACGACCCGGCCGCCGTCGAGCTCCCGGCGGATGTCGCGGTCAGAGATCAGCACGGTCCCCAAGGTATCGCACGGCCGGGCGCCGGACCGCGCTGCGCCGCCGCCCCGTGCCCACCCCCGTCCCGGCGGGTGGTGTAGAGTGTGTGCTGTCCTCGTCCGGTGCTCGCGCCGGACGGACCACGGATGCGCGGCTGTAGCTCAATGGTAGAGCGCACGCTTCCCAAGCCTGATACGCGGGTTCGATTCCCGTCAGCCGCTCTCGCACCGAACGCCCCGAGCCCACCCGGCCGGGGCGTTCGTCGTCTCCCGGGACCGCGCGGTAGGATGTCCCCGCGCCCCGTTCCCCGCATCCGCACCGGGGCGACCGCCCGGGCCCCGCGCCCGTCACCCGCACCCCGCTCACGAGGAGCACATCTCCCGTCATGCTGCGCACCATGTTCAAGGCCAAGATCCACCGTGCCGTCGTGACCCAGGCCGACCTCCACTACGTCGGCTCGGTCACCGTCGACCAGGACCTCCTCGACGCCGCCGACATCCTCCCCGGCGAGCTCGTCTCCATCGTGGACGTCACCAACGGCGCGCGGCTGGAGACCTACACGATCGCCGGCGAGCGCGGCTCCGGCGTCGTCGGGATCAACGGGGCCGCCGCCCACCTCGTGCACCCCGGGGACCTCGTCATCCTCATCAGCTACGCGCAGATGGACGACGCCGAGGCGCGCGCCCACGTGCCCTCCGTGGTCCACGTGGACGCGGACAACCGGATCGTCGACCTCGGGTCGGATCCCGCCGAGGCCCTGCTCGACGGCGTCGCCCGCCCGCCCCACTCCCGGACGCTGAGCGCCGCCCGCGCCGACCTGCCCGCCGCGTGACCCGCCCCGGCCCGACCGCGGACGGGCCGGGAATGGGATAGAACTGTATGGGCCCGCGGACGCGGACCCGCAGCAGCGCGAGGGAGGGTCCCGTGACCGGAGTGTTCTCGGGGTTCTTCATCGTCTGGGCCGTCATCCTGACCGGCTACGCCGTGGGCCGGCGGGGCGTGCTGGGTCCCCAGGGGCAGCTCGTGCTGAGCAAGTTCGCCTTCTACGTGGCCAGCCCGCCGCTGCTGTTCCTCACCATCTCCGAGGCGGACATCGCCCGGATCCTCTCCGCGCCGCTGCTGGTGGCCGCCGTGTCCGCCGTGGCCACGACCCTCGTCTACGCCGGGATCGCCCGGTGGGTGCTGCGCCGGGACGCGGCCAGCACCGTGATGGGCGCCCAGGCCGCCTCCCAGGTGAACTCGGCCAACCTCGGCATCCCGATCGCCGTCTTCGTGCTCGGGGACGCGTCCCAGGTGGTCCCCGTCATCCTGTTCCAGCTGGCGCTCAACACCCCCGTCTACCTGACCGTCATGGACACCCTCACCGACGGCCGCCGCCCCAGCCTCGGCAGCGTCCTGGGCAACGTGGTCACCAACCCGATGATCGTGGGCTCCGGGCTGGGCATCCTCTTCGCCGTCACCGGGTGGCGGCTGCCGGAGGTGGTGCACGAGCCCGTGGAGCTGGTGGCGGGGGCCTCCATCCCGGCGATGCTGATGGCCTTCGGCATCTCCCTGGTGGGCGCCTCCCCGCTGCGGCGGGGTGCCGGGCCGCGCCGGGACGTGGTGCTGGCCAGCACGCTCAAGCTGCTGCTCCACCCGGCGCTGGCGTTCCTCTTCGCCCGGTTCGTGCTGGGCCTGGACGGCCACCTCCTCTACGCCGTGGTGGTGATGGCGGCGCTGCCGACCGCCCAGAACATCTACGTGGCGGCCGTGCGCTACGGCCGGGCGGAGCAGCTGTGCCGGGACACCGTGCTCGTCACCACGGTGGTCGCCATGCTGACCATGGCGGTGGTGGCCCTGCTGCTCTCCTGAGCCGCCCCGCCGCGCCCCAGAACCTCCCGGCGCGGAGCCGCACCCGGCGCCGTTCCGGGCGGGAACAGCCGGGCGCACCGGGACACGCCCGGACCCACGGCGGCACACCGATGCAAACCGGCAGGTTACTGGTCTGTGAGGTAGCGCACTCATAGACTGAAGGCTCCGTGCAGGGGTGGTCGACCGGCAGCACCCGCCGCCGACCGTCCCGCCGACCGGGTCCCACAGGATCCCCTCGACGCCCCTCGCGGACCGCCACATCGCCGAAGGGGAGGAACGACCGTTGACCACCACCTCACACCCCCACAGAGCACCGGGCAGGCGGCGGCTCAGCGCCGCCGCGGCCCTCGGTGCCGTGGGTGCCCTGCTCATGACGGGGTGCGGTGACGCCGACGCCGGCGCCACCCCCACCCTGACCTGGTACATCAACCCCGACGCCGGCGGTCAGGCGGAGCTCGCGCAGCAGTGCTCCGAGGAGTCCGGAGGCCGGTACAACATCGAGACCTCGCTGCTCCCGCGCGACGCCGCGTCGCAGCGCGAGCAGCTCGCCCGGCGCCTGGCCGCCGGGGACAGCTCGATGGACATCATGAGCCTGGACCCGCCCTTCATCCCCGAACTGGCCGAGCCGGGCTTCCTGTCCCCCGTGCCGGGGGACGTGGAAGAGGCCACGACCCAGGACGTCCTGGCGGGGCCCCTCGAGGGCGCGAAGTGGAAGGACGAGCTGGTCTCGGTGCCGTTCTGGGCCAACACCCAGCTGCTGTGGTACCGGGAGTCCGTGGCGGAGGCCGCCGGTCTGAACATGGACGAGCCGGTGACCTGGGAGCAGATCATGGACGCCGCGCGGGAGCAGGACAAGTACCTCGGGGTGCAGGGCACGTCGGCCGAGTCGATGACCGTGTGGGTGAACGCCCTCGTGGCGTCCGCGGGAGGCTCCATCGTGGAGAACCCGGAGGCCCCCTCCGACGAGATCTCGATCGGCCTGGACTCCGACGCCGGCCGGAAGGCGGCCGAGATCGTCGGGACCATCGGCCAGGACGGGCTCGGCGGCCCCGGCCTGCCGACCGCCGACGAGAACGCCTCGATGATCCAGTTCCAGTCCGACGACGGCTCCTTCATGGTCAACTGGCCCTTCATCTACGCGGCGACCGCCGCCGCCGTGGAGGGCGGGACGGTCGACCGGTCCGTGTACGAGGACATCGGCTGGGCCCTGTGGCCGCGGGTGGACCCGGACGAGCCCTCCGCTCCCCCGCTGGGCGGGATCAACATCGGCGTGGGCGCCACGTCCGAGCACCAGGAGCTGGCGTGGGAGGCGGTCGAGTGCATCGTCCAGCCCGAGAACCAGGCCTACTACTTCGTGAGCAACGGCAACCCGGCGGCGTCCGAGGCCGCCTACGAGGACCCGGAGGTCCGGGAGGCCTACCCGATGTACGCCACGATCCGCGAGTCCCTGGACAACGCGGCCCCGCGCCCGCAGACGCCGTTCTACAACGAGGTCTCCACCGCCATCCAGCAGGAGTGGACCCCGCCGGCGTCCGTCACCGAGGACACGCCCCGGCTCACCGCCGAGTTCATCGAGTCCGTCCTGAGAGGAGAGCGGCTGCTATGAGCACCGTCGTCAACCCCAACGCCCCCGGCACCGGGCCCCGGGAGGTCTCCCCGGCCCCCGTGACCGGCCGCCGCAGCGCGAAGCCGCTGATGTCCGACCGGGCCCGGTCGGAGCGCAAGCTCGGCTGGATGCTCGCCGGTCCGGCGTTCATCGTGATGCTGCTGGTCACGATGTACCCGATCCTGCAGGCGCTGTGGGACTCCTTCTTCTCGTTCCGGCTCACCGCCCCCGGGGAGAAGGAGTTCGTCTTCCTCGGCAACTACGCCACGGTCCTCACCGACGGGGTGTTCTGGCGGGACCTGTGGATCACGGTGCTCATCACGATCGTCACCGTGGTCGTGGAGCTCGTCCTCGGCTTCGCCCTGGCGCTCGTGATGAACAACGCGATCCGCAGCACCAAGGGGCTGCTGCGCACCGCGATCCTGGTCCCCTACGGCATCATCACCGTGGTCTCCGCGTTCGCCTGGTTCTACGCGTTCGACATCACGACCGGCTACATCAACAACTGGTTCTCCTGGGTCCCGGGCATCGGCCCGGACTTCAACTGGTTCGCGTCCCAGTGGCCGGCCCTGTTCGTGATCATGGCCTCCGAGATCTGGAAGACCACGCCGTTCATCTCGCTCCTGCTGCTCGCCGGCCTGGCCCAGGTGCCGAGCGAGTACACCGAGGCGGCGCGGGTCGACGGCGCCACGTGGTGGCAGCGGATGTCCCGGGTGGTCCTGCCCAACATGAAGGCCGCGATCATGGTGGCCGTGGTGTTCCGCGCCCTGGACGCGTTCCGCATCTTCGACAACATCTTCATCATGACCCAGGGGCAGTACGGCACGGAGACCCTGTCCCTGCTCGCCTACCGCACCTCCATCGGCCGACTGGAGATCGGGCTCGGCTCGGCGATCTCCGTGATCCTGTTCGTCTGCGTGCTGCTGATCGCCTTCGTCGCCATCAAGGTGTTCAAGGTCGACCTCGCCGGCGCCGGGAAGGGAAGGTAACCCATGACCACCAAGCAGAAGGTCGGATGGGGCGTCGTCACGGTCCTGGTCCTCGTCTACGCCCTGTTCCCCGTCGCCTCGATCCTCATGACGTCCTTCAAGACGCCCGCGGACCTGACCTCCGGGAAGTTCCTGCCCACGCAGTGGGTCGGGGAGAACTACTCCTCGATCTTCGTGGGGCAGGCCCGCGAACTGTTCGTGCCCTCCCTGATCAACTCGATCGGCATCTGCCTGATCGCCACGGCCGTGGCCGTGGTGCTCGCCACGCTCTGCGCCTACGCCATCGCCCGGCTGGACTTCCCGGGCAAGAAGATGATCCTGACGGTCGCCCTGGCGGTGTCCATGTTCCCCGTGGTCTCGATCGTGACCCCGCTGTTCAACCTGTGGCGCCAGATCGGGCTGTACGACACCTGGCCCGGCCTGATCATCCCCTACCTCTCGCTCACCCTGCCGATCTCCATCTGGACGCTGACCGCGTTCTTCCAGCAGATCCCGTGGGACCTCGAGCGGGCGGCCCAGGTGGACGGCGCCACCACGTGGCAGGCGTTCCGCAAGGTCATCGTGCCGCTGGCCCTGCCCGGCGTCTTCACCACGGCGATCATCGCGTTCTTCATCGCGTGGAACGACTTCGTCTACGGCATCGGTCTCACCTCCACCGAGGCGGCCCGGCCCGTCCCGGCGGCGCTCGCGTTCTTCACCGGCGCCTCACAGTTCGAGGACCCGGCGGGCGCGATCTCCGCGGCGGCCATCGTCGTCACCATCCCGGTGGTGCTGCTGGTGCTGCTGTTCCAGCGCCAGATCGTCTCCGGCCTCACCCAGGGCGCGGTCAAGGGCTGAGCCCGCGCCACCTCCCGCATCTTCCGAACCGAACGAAGGACTGAGTCCCAGATGGCATCCATCACCCTCAACCACCTCGTCAAGAAGTACGGCGACGGCTTCCCGGCCGTCAACGACGTGTCGATCGACATCGCCGACGGCGAGTTCCTCATCCTCGTGGGGCCCTCCGGCTGCGGCAAGTCCACGCTGCTGCGGATGATCGTGGGCCTCGAGGACATCACCTCCGGGGACCTCCTGATCAACGGCCAGCGGGTCAACGAGAAGGAGCCCCGCGAGCGCAACCTGTCCATGGTGTTCCAGAACTACGCGCTCTACCCGCACCTGACCGTGTACGAGAACATCGCGTTCCCGCTGCGGCTGTCCAAGGGCAAGTTCTCCGACGAGGAGATCGACCGCAAGGTGCGCACGGCGTCCTCGACCCTGGACCTCGACGACCACCTCGAGCGCAAGCCGGCCAACCTCTCCGGCGGTCAGCGCCAGCGCGTGGCGATGGGCCGGGCGATCGTGCGGGACGCCGACGCGTTCCTGTTCGACGAGCCCCTGTCCAACCTGGACGCGAAGCTGCGCGGCCAGATGCGCACCGAGATCGCCCAGCTCCAGCGCCGGATGGGCATCACCTCGGTCTACGTGACCCACGACCAGACGGAGGCCATGACCCTCGGCGACCGCGTGGCGGTGCTCAAGAAGGGCATCCTGCAGCAGATCGCCTCGCCCCGTGAGCTCTACGAGCAGCCGGCGAACCTGTTCGTGGCGGGGTTCATCGGCTCCCCGTCGATGAACTTCCTCCCGGCGCACGTGAAGGGCAGCGTGTTCGACACCCCGCTGGGCGAGATCCCGGTCCCCGAGAAGGCCGCCGGGAAGCTGCCCGCGGACGGGTCGATCGTGCTGCTCGGCCTGCGCCCCGAGCACTTCAACGACGCCAAGTTCGTGGACGAGGCGATCGCCTCCCGCGGCACCGTCTTCGACACCGAGTTCACCCACACGGAGTGGATGGGCAACGAGCAGTACGGCTACATCAACTACCGGCAGGACGACTCGGTCAAGGCGAAGCTCGACGAGCTGGCGCAGGAGCTGGACGGGGACGAGATGCACCCGCAGATCGTCGTCTCCCTCGACGCCACCTCCCGCATCCGCGGGGGGACGAAGGGCAGGATCTGGGTCGACACCCGCCGGATGCACGTCTTCGACCCCGAGACCGGCGCGAACCTGACCCGGGACGAGGAGGCCGGCGCCGAGCTGACCCGCGAGGCCGTCGAGGAGCGCAAGGCCGAGATCGAGCGGGCCCGCCAGGAGCTGGCCGCCGCCGGCTGAGCACAGGGCGCTCCGCCCGGTGCCCGAGGAGCCCGCCGCCCGCTGCCGGGGCGGCGGGCTCCCGCGCGTCCGGGGCGCGGCAGGTGCCGGCGAGCCCAGAGGCGCGGCTGGTACCGGCGAGCCCAGGAACTCAGCCGGTGCCCGGCAGGCCGAGCGAGAACCACCCCACGAGGGCGAGGACGGCGAGCAGACCCGCGGAGGACGCGGCCGAGCGCAGCCGCGGGTGCCGGAGCCCCCAGGGCACGAGCCGGGGCCAGCGGGCCGCGGCCTCCCGCGCCGTCGCGCGCTCGAGATGGGTGCGGGGCGCCCCCAGCGCCACGGCGACGTCCTCGAGGGCGCGGGCGTCCCACACCGCGCCGTCGAGGCCCAGGACCCGGCGGCCCGAGCGGCCCGCCGCCCACAGGTGGGGACGGGCGGCCGAGCGCGGGGCGCCGGCCGCCCGGTGCAGGGCCCCGATCGTGACGACGTGCTCCACCTCCGTGAGCGGCGTCGCGGCGAAGCCCACGGTGCGGGAGCGCAGGACGTGGCTGTCCGTGCGGACGACCAGCACGGGACGCAGCCGGACCCAGCACGCGGCGGCGGCGGCGAGCACGAGCACGAGCACCACCACCGCCACGCCGGGGGCCGGCCGCCGCGCCCAGAGGAACAGCACGAGCACCACGACCACCAGCAGCGGGCCCAGGCAGGAGAGCAGGCGGCGGCCGTAGGAGCCCAGCCGGGGACGCAGCACGGCGCGGACGGGTCCGTACTTCTCGGGGACCTGGCGGACGGAGTCGGCCATGGGGAGTCAGCTCCAGACGGGGGACGATCGGGCGGGGGAAGGGGTGCGGCACGTAGCGTACCCGTCCTGGGGCGGACCGCGCCCCGGACGGGCCCCGCCCGGCCCGGTGCACGCGCAGGCCGAGGGGCGATCGGCTAGCGTGATCGGATGGAGTCCAACGTCCGCGTGCTGAAAGCCCTCGGGGCCTGGCTGTTCCTCGTGCTGCTCGGGGTGGCGGCCGCCGCCGTCACCATCGCCCTGGTGAACAAGTACATGTACGGTCCGGAGACGGACGTGCGGGCCTACCTCGAGGACCTGCGGGACGGGGACGGCGGCGAGGCCCTGGGGCTGCTCAACGCCCGCGTCCCGGAGGCCAACGCGGCGATGCTGGACGGCGACCCGCTCGAGGCCGCGGCCGAGGACCTCGAGGACCTGGAGGTCTCCACCGTCTCGGAGGACGGCGAGCGGGCCGTGGTCCGCGCGGACTACACCCTCGACGGCCAGCCGCACAGCTCCGAGTTCGCCCTCCACCCCGTGGACACCCAGTGGGGCTTCTTCACGGTGTGGGCGTTCGACAAGACCCCCCTGCCCACGGTGACGGTCAGTCTGCCGGGGGCCACCTCGGTCGACGTGAACGGCATGTCCGTGGCCCTGCCGGAGTCCTCCGCGGAGTTCTCCGCCTTCTTCCCGGGCGTCTACACGGCCTCCTACACGTCCGAGCTCGTGGCTGCCGACCCGGTGCGCACCGTGCTGACCGACCCGGGCCAGCAGGCGGAGATCGTCCTGGAGGCCCGGCCGACCGAGGCCCTCGAGCAGGAGGTGGACCGGCAGCTGAAGGAGCACCTGGACGGCTGCGCCGGGCAGGGCAGCCTCTTCCCGTCCGGCTGCCCGTTCTCCTTCGAGTTCGACGGCCGGGTCTCGGGGGACGTGGAGTGGACGATCGAGTCCTATCCGGACCCGGAGATCGTCGTGGGGGCCGAGGGCGGCCGGGGCTGGGCCCTGGAGCCCGCGCAGGGCACCGCGCGGATCGCCTTCGACTCCCTCGACCTGTTCACCGGCGACGTCGAACGGCTCGAGCGCACCGTGCCGTTCGAGGTCGCCGCCGACCTCGACATCGACGGCTCGACGGTGCGGGTCGACCCGCGCGGCTGAGCCCGCTCAGTTGACGCCGCGCAGGTCCAGGACCAGCTCGCTCTCCCCGTCGGCGTCCAGCACGAAGGGGATGCCCCAGTCCTGCTGGTAGAGGTGGCAGGCCGCGTGGTCGGGGATCTCCCCTCCCGGCTCGCCGTCGCACGCCGCGGCGCGCGCGGTGATGTGCAGCACGCCCTCGGTGACGCCGTCCGCCAGCACGAGCTGCCGGCGCAGGCCCTGGGCCGTGCCGGCGCCCTCGGCCAGCGCCTCCTCGGGGGAGGACGAGATCCTCAGCTGCGTCGGGTCCCCCCACCGGTCGTCGAGCTTCTGCCCGGTCGGCGCCGCGAAGCGCACCTCGACCGCGAGCGCGCCCGCGGCGAGCCTGGTGCGGGCCCGCTGGGTCCGCGACGCCCCCTCGTCGACGCGCTGGGCGGCGGCGGGGATCGGCACGCGCACCAGGCGGTGGGCGTTGGCCTCGACGACGACGAGCAGCGGCTCCTCCCCCGAGACGTCCAGCAGCACGTCGGAGGGCTCGGCCAGGCCGCGGGCCAGCGTGGCCACCTGCCGGGTCCGGGGGTCGTAGTGGCGCACGGCGCCGTTGTAGGTGTCCGCCACGGCCACCGAGCCGTCGGGCAGCTGGGCCACGCCGAGGCAGTGCTGCAGGCGGGCCCCGCCGGCGTCGCCGTCGCGGAAGCCGAAGTCGAACAGCCCCTCGCCCACGGCGGTCTCGACCGCGACGGCCCCGTCGTCGTCGAACCGGAGCACGCGCAGGGCGGAGGTCTCCGAGTCGGCGATCCACACGTTGCCCTCGTGGTCCTCCGCGAGCCCCGAGGACTGCGCGAACCACGCCTCGGCGCCGGACCCGTCCTTGAGCCCCTCGTCCCCCGTGCCCGCGAGCACGGCGAGCCGGCCGGTCCGGGGGTCGAACGAGAACAGCTGGTGGGTGCCCGCCATGGCCACCACGAGCCGGTCGGCCCGCGCGGACCACACGACGTCCCACGGGGAGGACAGCGCGACCTCCAGCGGGTCGGCCTCGGGGTCGATGTGGTTCGGCTCCGCCCCCCGCGCGCGCTCCTCGTCGAGCAGCCGCTGCACCCCGCTGCCGGCCACCGTGCGCACCTGCCCCGTGGCGAGGTCCACGCCCCGGAGCCGGTGGTTGACGGAGTCCGCCACGACCACGTCGTAGCCGGCGGCCGCGCGCACCTCCTCGGGCAGCAGCGTGAGCCCCTGGGGCTCGGTGAAGCGCGCGGTCCCCGGGTCGCCGTCCGCGTGACCCTTGCCCGCGCCGATCACCCGCCGGACGGTCTCGAGGTCGTTGTCGAGCTGGACCAGGCGGTGGTGGCCCGTGTCGGAGACCAGGAACGAGCCGTCCGGCAGCGGCAGCACCTTGCCCGGGAAGCGGAGGTCCCCCTCGGGCGCCGGCCGGGGCACGTACGGCCCGTCGCCGCGGTGCAGGGTGCCCCGGGCCTCGTGCTCGGCCACGAGCTCCTCCACGAGGGTGACGAGGCCCTGCACGTGGCCCTCCCCCGAGAGGTGCGCCACGATGTAGCCCTCCGGGTCCACCACCACGAGCGTGGGCCACGCGCGGGCCGTGTAGGCGTCCCAGGTGGTCAGCTCGGGGTCGTCGAGCACGGGGTGGTGGACCTCGTAGCGGTCCACGGCGGCCGCGAGCGCGTCCGGGTCGGCCTCGTGCTCGAACTTCGGGGAGTGCACGCCCACCGTGACGAGGACGTCGGAGAAGCGCTCCTCGAGGGGGCGCAGCTCGTCGAGCACGTGCAGGCAGTTGATGCAGCAGAAGGACCAGAAGTCCAGGACCACGACCTTGCCGCGCAGCGCAGCGAGGTCGAGGTCCCTGCCGCCGGTGTTGAGCCAGGCACGGCCCTGCAGCTCGGAGGCGCGGACGCGGGAGGTGAGGCGCATGGAGGGGGATCCTTTCGGGGCGGAGCAGGACGGGGTGGACCAGGGCGGGACGGGCGGCGGGACGGGCGGGACGGTGCTCAGGGCCGGGCGGCGCGGTCGTCGCGCTCGGCGAGCCCGGCCATCATCTCGTTGTAGGCCTTGAGCTCGGCGTCGTCCGTGCGGTCGGCCTTGCGGTCCGCACGGCGGTTCTCCTTGGTGCCCTCGATCGCCCACATGATCGCGACGACGACGGCGACGACGACGGTGGGGAACTCGCCGATCCCCCACATGAGGGCCCCGCCGAGCTGCTGGTCCTCGATCGCGGTGCGGCCCCAGTCCCGGCCGGTGTTGCCGAACCAGGAGGCCTGCAGCAGGGTGTCGGAGCCCATGAGGGCGACCCCCACGAAGGCGTGGTAGACCATCGTGGCCAGCAGCAGGACCAGGCGCATCATGTGGCCGGGGCGGTACGGGACGGGGTCCGTGCCGATCAGCACCAGCATGAACAGGTACCCGGTGATCAGGAAGTGCACGACCATGAACACGTGGCCCACGTGGTAGTGCAGGGTGAAGTGGA
Source organism: Kocuria sp. LHG3120 (assembly GCF_049897445.1). Classification (NCBI taxonomy): domain Bacteria; kingdom Bacillati; phylum Actinomycetota; class Actinomycetes; order Micrococcales; family Micrococcaceae; genus Kocuria; species Kocuria sp. LHG3120. The sequence goes on from NZ_JAFCWG010000003.1 coordinate 78,238, forward strand.
ACAGCGGGGTGAAGTAGAAGACCACGATGGAGCCGGCGAAGTTCACGGCCGCGAAGATCGGGTGCGTCACGACCCTGCCGAACCCGGAGTGCACGAGCCGCAGGATCCACTCGCGGGGCCCGCGGGTGCCGTCCGGGCGGGACTCCAGGGCCTTGAGCAGCAGGGTGACCGGCGCGCCCAGGACCAGGAAGATCGGCACGACCATGGTCAGTGCCATGTGCTCGACCATGTGCGCCGAGAACAGGACCCGGCCGTAGACGGCGAACCCGCCCGAGGTGATGAAGAACAGCACCCCGACCCCGGTGAGCCACGAGAGGGTGCGCAGCACGGACCAGGAGTCCCGGCGCCGGCGCACGCGTACGAACGCCCACAGGTAGACGGCCGCGAGGAACACGCAGACCGCGAGCCACAGCCAGTCGACGCGCCACGTGGTGAACCACGAGGCCGCGGTGGGCTCGGGCGGCAGCTCGTACCAGGTGAGGATCAGCGCCGGGGAGGCGTCCGGGGCGATCTCCTCGGGCACCGGCGGGGCGGTCCGGGACAGGGCCACGGCGACGCCCATGACGGCGCCCATCACCAGCAGCTCCCCGAGCACGAGCTGCCACACGGCGCGGCGGGCCGTGAGCCGGCCGGCCTCGAGCGCGGGCACCAGCCACCGGCGGTGCGCGAGGCCCGCCAGGCCCAGACCCAGCGTGAGGACGAACTTGACCAGCACGAGCCACCCGTAGCCGCTGAAGAGCTGCTCCCAGGAGCCGATGCGCACGGCCGCGTTGACCGTCCCGGAGAGCAGGACGAGGAGGAAGGCGCCGAGGGCGACCGCGGAGAAGCGGCGCAGGACCACGGCCGCGATCGGCACCCGCCGCCGCGGGCCGGCGGACGGACGGCCCCGGGCGGCACCCTCGGGGAGCGTGCCGGTGCCGGCGTCCGGGGCGCTCAGCTGCGGGGAGAGCCAGGCGAGCACCACGAGCCCTCCCGTCCACAGCCCCGCGCCCAGCAGGTGCAGGCCCAGGGAGTTGACGGCGCCCATGTGGTCGTTGCCGCCGGCGGAGTGCCCGTTGAGGGCCATGGCGACGAGGGCCGCGCAGGACAGGGCCAGGGTGAGCAGCAGCCCGAGCAGCGCCCGGATGCCGAAGACCAGGGTGGTCACGACGGCGGCCACCACGACGATCGCCGCCTGGGCCTGTCCGGTGGGGATGTCCGTGGTGTAGTGCAGCAGCTGCTGGGTGTAGGTCCCGTCCCCGCCCACGGGCACGCCCGCGACGTCGGAGTAGGACAGGACGAGCACGGCCACGGCGGCCACGGTCCAGACCACGGCCGCGGCCTCGGCGAGGCGCAGGGCGCGGCGGAACAGCGGGTGCTCGGGGGCCGCGGCGCGGTCCCGGGTGCCCCGGCGGCGCCCGTCGACGGTGGTCGGCACGACGCCCACCGCGAACAGCAGGGCCCCCATGACCACCACCAGCGCGCCGTTGTGCACGAGCTCCGCGGCGGGCAGCCCCCAGCGGACCAGCGCCCCGGGGTCGGCGGCGAGCCGGGCCGCGCCGGAGCCGGTCCACAGCATCGCCGCGATGAGCGCCGCGAGGGCCACGAGGGGCACGGCCGCGAGCCACCAGGGGTCGATCCCCCGGTCGCCCGGCCGGGCGGCGGTGCCGTGGTCGGCGCGCTCGGCCGTCCTCGAACTCATGGTCAGTCTCCTTCATCCGCCCCACGACGACGGGGCGGCCCGTCTCCATTGTCCCTCCCCGAGCGCACCGGCCCGTGCGCGTGTGCCGGATCCCACACAGGCGGTCCTCAGTCCTCGAAGAGCACGTCCCCCACGAACCCTCCCTCCGCGCAGCCCGGGGGCACGGCGAAGACCGCGGACCCGACCGGGGTGGTCCAGGCGTTGAGCATGTCGAGCTCGTCGAGCCGGCGCTGGATCGGGACGAACTGGCGGTCGACGTCCGCGCAGTACGCCGCGAAGACCATCCCCGCGTCGCTGACCCCTCCGGTGGTCGCGCCCCGGCCCCGGGTGCCCGAGGCACCCGCCACGGGCAGGTCGTAGTTGTAGACCCGCCGGTGGATCCGCTCGAGGGGGTCCTCCGAGCGGGAGCGGCGCACGTGGGCGTAGTCCGCGATGACGGGGAAGCCCAGCGGCCCCCGCGCGGCGAGGTCCGGCTCGTCGTGCTCGGCGCCGCCCGTCAGCGGGGCCCCGTCGCGCAGGCGCCGCCCGACGGCGTCCTCCCGCGCCGGCGTGTCCGCCTCGTCCCAGGTGTCCAGGTTCATGGCGATCCGGCGGACGACCAGGGCCGTGCCGTCCGGGACCCACGGCGCGAAGCCGTCCCGACCGTGGACCACCCGCTCGTACTCCTCGCTGCCGCCCCGGGGGTTGACGGTGCCGTCCACCTGACCGAAGAGGTTGCGCATGCTCTGCCCGTCCGGGACGGAGCCCACGGTGTGCCGGAAGCCGTCCTGCACCCAGCGCACGGCGGCGAAGGAGCGGGCGGCCTTGAGCAGCACCCGCTGGGCGTGCGAGACCGCGAGGCGGTCGTCGGCGCAGATCTGCAGCAGCAGGTCGCCGTCGCTCCACCGCTCCTCGAGCCGGTCGATCGAGAACGGGGGCAGGGGCCGCAGCCAGGCCGGCACCCGGTCCGGGGCGACCAGTCCGAGCAGCCGCCGCCCGAAGCCGAGGGTGACCGTGAGCCGCGCGGGGTGCTCGGCGAGCCACGGCTCCTGGTCGGCGACCGGCGCCCGCCCCTGGGTCAGGGCGGCGGCGTCCTCGGAGAGCACCCGCAGCAGGCGCCGCACCGCGTCCCGGGTGGTGTCCCGGTTCAGGTCCAGCGCCACGAAGGCGGCGAACGCCTGCGGCGCGGTCGCCACCCCGGCCTGCCGGGGGCCGTGGAAGGGCTCGACGGCCTGCCCGTGCCCCTGCGGTGCCACCCGGGCGGTGTCCTGCGGGGCCGCGGCGGGGGCCCCGGCGCGGCGGGCCGACTCCAGGCCCAGGGCGGAGGCGGCGCCGACGCCGGCGGCGCCGCCCGCCACGAGCAGGCGCCGCCGGTCCAGGCCGCGGGCCTCACCCACGGCAGCCCGGCAGGTCCGCCGCCGGCGTGGCCCCGGAGGGCGACCCCGTCCCGCTCGCGTGGCCCCCGGCGTGCCCCTCGCCGTCGTCCGCGTGGTCGTCCTCGCCGGCGTCCTCGCCTGCGTCCTCGTCCTCGCCGTGGCCCGGGGCGTACTCCTCCTGGGCGCCCGCGTAGTCGCGGACGGCCGCCGTGACCGTCTGCTGGGTCCCGCCCTCGAAGCGCAGGACGAGCTCGAGGTCGTCCCCGGCACGGAGCCCGCAGCGCAGGTCCAGGAGCATGAGGTGGTCCGCCCCGGGCTCGAGGGCGTAGGACTCCCCCGGCGCGATGCCGACCGGGTCCTGCATCCGCTGCATGACCGTGCTGCCGGTCTCGGGGTCGAGCACGGTCTCGTGCAGCTCGACCGCCCCGGCGACGCCCTCGGCGGACGCGCCGGTGAGCACGACCGGGGCGTCGCCCTCGTTGACGAGGGTGCCGAACACCCCGGTCATCCCCCCGGCGGGGCCCGCCTTCGCCCAGGGCTGCTCCACGGTGAGCGGTTCGTGCGCGGCGGCGCCCCCGGCGTCGTGCGGGGAGGGAACGCCGGAGGCGGAGGTGGACGCGGCGGACGGTGCCGGCTCCTGGGCGGAGGACGCGCAGCCCGTGAGCGCGAGGGCGCCGAGGGCGAGGACGGTGCCGGTGCGCAGCAGCGCGGCGGGCAGGGAGGTGGGCAGGGAAGTGGGCAGGGAAGTGGGCATGGGTGCTCCTGGGAGTCGATGACGAGGATGCGCGGGGCGGGCACGCGCAGAAGGGTGCACGGCGGCAGCCCCCGGGGGCGCGGCGGCGCCCGGCGGGCTGCGGCCGGGAGGTGCGGACGGTGCGGAAGCGGGGCGGACCCCGGGAGCTCAGCCCTTGCGGCGCCGGCTCGAGACGAGGCTCACCACGCCGAGCACGGCGAGGGCCACGGCCCCGCCCGCGACCGCGACGAGCCAGAGCGGGACGTCCCCGGACGAGGCGCGGTCCGCGGCGTCCTGGGCGCTCGCGGCGGCGTCCTCGACCGCGGCGCTCGGGTCCGCCGAGGGCTCGCCGCCGGAGCCGACGTCGTAGCTGAACGTCCCCTCGATGGGGTGCCCGTCGCCGGAGACCACGCGCCAGACCACGCGGTAGGTCTCGTCCTCCGCGCCGGCCGCGGCCAGGGGCTGGACGACCGTGTTCCCCTCCGGCTCGAGCGGGCCCTCCGTCACGGAGCGTCCCTCGGAGTCGGTGACCAGGATCTGGTGGCCGATGTCCATGATCTCGCCGGAGAAGGTGAGCTCGAGCTCCTCCGGCGCGGTGGTCAGGACGGAGTCGGGCTCCGGCGTGACGGCGGTCAGCTCGTCGTGCGCGGCTGCGGGCAGCAGGGGCAGGAGGGTGAGGGCTCCCGCTGCCAGCAGGGCGGCGGTGCGGCGGGTGGTGGACGTGGGCATGGGGTCTCCTCGGAGGGCCGGGCGGCGGTGGGCGGGGCCGCCGGGCCGGGAGGGCCGGCGGCGGGCACGGGCCGTCGGACGTCCTGCCGAGGTCGGTGGCCCGGGCGGCGCCCCGCGGCCGTCCGGCTCAGCCGGCGGGCAGCGTGGCGGGTCCCGGGAGGAGGACCGGCAGCAGGGGTCGACGGCGGGCGCGCGGCGGCCCGCGGTGGGAGCGCACGGGACGCAGGAGCGTCTGGTCGGTCAGCACGTGCGGGCGCCCGGCCCGCACGGCACGCGGGCGGCCGACGACCACGGGGGCCGGCAGGACCTGCCGCCGGCGGCGCACGCGCAGCCGCAGCGCCTCCAGGAGGACCACGGCCGCGACCTCGCCGTGGCGCATGAGCACGTAGGAGGCCAGTGCGGCGAGCACGTGGGAGACGAGCATGGCGGTCCCGCCGTGCTCGGCGTGGGACTGGACGTCCAGCACGAGGACGGGGCCGGGAGCACCACCGGCGGCGCCGTGCTGGGCGGCGTGGTGCAGGGAGGGGTGGGCGGCGTGGGCGACCGTGCCGGCGCCGCCGGAGGCCGCGAACAGGGCGTGCAGGACGGACTGGCTGAGCAGCACGCCCAGCAGCAGGGACGACCGCGAGAGCACCCGGCCGGCCAGGGCCATGCACAGCGGCCCGGACAGGGCCAGCGAGAGGAGCACGAGCACGACGGGCGGGGCCTGCCCGCCGGCGGCCGCGTGGGAGAGGGCGGCGGCGGAGGTGGCGATGGCCGCTCCGGCCCAGCCGCGGGCGAGGCGCCGTGCACGTGGGCTCACGCCGCACCTCCCGTCTGGTCGCCGGCCGCTCGGCCCGGTGGTCCCATTATGCGCGCCGCCCCCGGCGCCGGACCAATTGCGGTGCCGGGGGCCGCGCTGCCGGTCGTGTCCGCGGCGCGGGGCCCGGGCACGCCGAAGGGGCGGCCCCGGTGCGGGGCCGCCCCTTCGGACGAAGCCATGGGACGGGGTCCGGAACGGACCCGCGGGTGTCCTTACTTCTTGGACACGGCCGCCTTGAGCTTGGAACCAGCGGTCAGCTTGACGCCGTGGCCGGCCGGGATCTCGATGGTCTCGCCGGTCTGCGGGTTGCGACCGGTGCGGGCGGCACGGTCGGTGCGCTCGACGGCCAGCCAGCCCGGGATGGTGATCTTCTCACCGGCGGAGACGGACTCCTCGAAGACCTGAAACATCGCGTCCAGGACGCCGTTCACGGCGGCGTTGGTGGTGCCGGCCTTCTCGGCGACCTCTGCGACGAGTTCACTGCGGTTCTTAGCCATGTTCATGTCCTCCTGGACTTGGGGTCGTGGGGAAGCGCGGCACGGGGGACCGATCGCGCTCCTGCGTCAGAAATTACCAGCTGGACTTGGTGATGCCGGGCAGTTCGCCGCGGTGAGCCATGTCGCGGAACCGGACGCGGGAGATGCCGAACTTCTGGAGGGTGCCGCGGGGGCGGCCGTCGATCTGGTCCCGGTTGCGCAGCCGGACCGGGGAGGCGTCCCGGGGCAGCTTCTGCAGGCCCAGGCGGGCCTCCTCGCGGGCCTCGTCGGTGGCGTTCTCGTCGACGAGGGTCTTCTTGAGCTCGGCACGCTTCGCGGCGTAGCGCTCGACGACGACCTTGCGCTGCTCGTTCTTGGCGATCTTGGACTTCTTGGCCATGGATTCAGCGCTCCTCGCGGAAATCGACGTGCTTGCGGACGACCGGGTCGTACTTCTTGAGCACCATGCGGTCCGGGTCGTTGCGGCGGTTCTTGCGGGTCACGTAGGTGAAACCGGTGCCGGCGGTGGACTTCAGCTTGATGATGGGACGAACGTCCTTGTCCTTGGCCATGCTAGATCTTCTCCCCACGTGCGAGAATGTCGGTCACGACGGAATCGATGCCACGGGCGTCGATGACCTTGATGCCCTTGGCGCTGACGTTGAGCGTCACGCTGCGGCGCAGCGACGGCACCCAGTACCGCTTCTTCTGGATGTTCGGGTCGAACCGGCGCTTGGTACGGCGGTGCGAGTGCGAAATGCTGTGCCCAAAGCCCGGCTGAGCTCCGGTCACCTGGCAGTGCGCTGCCATAGTGTTCTCCTCCAATGTTGACGAAATGACGGCACGCAGTGGGTGCCGCAGTTGATCACTCAGCTGCGGCAACGAGCGTCCCGCCACCTTCAGAATTGCCACCGTTCGCCAACCGGGCCCTCTCGTAAGGCCCGCGGCCGGAACCGGCGAAGGCCTCGCCACGATGAAGACGGTGAAGATCAAGGTGCCGGAAGGTGGACTCCACCACACGACAGCCTTGAAGTCTAGGCCCGGACGGACTTCCCCGCAACCTGACGTCAGGTGTGACCAGCTTCGGGTCAGTCTACCGGCTCCCCGGACCCCCGCAAACCGGGGGACTCCCTGCTCAGCCGCACCGGGCGGGGGCCGACGGCTCCGCGGGGGCCGCGGGACCGGCGGGGAGCACCGGGCGCGGGAGCAGCGTCGTGTACCCGGGGTGGCGGGCGGCGACCGCGTCCCCGGAGGAGGTCCCGCGCAGCCGCCGCCCGACCCAGGGCAGCAGGTACTCGCGGGCCCAGAGGAGGTCCTCCTTCAGCACCCCCGGGCTCGCCGTGACCGGCAGCCGGTCGGTGGGCGGCAGCTCCAGGGCGTGCTCCACGCCCAGCAGCTCGAGCACCCGGGCGGCCACGCGGGTGTGCCCCGCGGTCGACATGTGCAGCCGGTCCACCGCCCAGTAGCGCCAGTCCTGCAGGGTGCGCATCCGCCAGTAGTCGAGGACCAGGCACCCGTGCCGGTCGGCGATCTCCCGGACGTGCTCGTTGTAGAGCGCCTGCCGGGGGCGGGTCCAGGACGTGGGGGCGTCCCGGCCGGGGTCGAAGGCCGTGAACAGCACCACCTGGGCGCCGGAGCCCCGCAGCCGGGCGACCGCCTGCTCGTAGACCCCCATGAGGGCGTCCACGTCCGCGCGGGGGCGCAACAGGTCGTTGCCCCCGGCGTAGAGGCTCACCAGGGTCGGCTCCAGGGCCAGGCACGCCTCGAGCTGCTCCTCGACGATCCCGCGGAGCAGCCGCCCCCGGACCGCGAGGTTCGCGTAGCGGGTGTCCGGGTGGGCCGCGGTCAGCTGCTCGGCCACGAGGTCGGCCCAGCCGCGCACCCCGTTGGGGCGGGCGGGGTCGGGGTCGCCCACGCCCTCGGTCATGGAGTCGCCGAGGGCGACGTAGCGGATGGGCGGTGCGAGCGGCACGGCGGCCGGGCGGGGCGTCGTCGGCTCCGTCATGCGGTGCTTCCTCCGTTCGGGGCAGGGGGGTGCTGCGGGCGGGGCCGCGGGGGCGCGGTCAGGGCGCCGTGCGGTCGGTGTGCTCGGGCTGCCCCGGCTCCCCCACGGACCGGAGGCGGGAGCGGTTGCCGAGCGCCTCGTTGACGGCGCGCACCAGGGAGTTCGCCCGCGCGTTGTCCGGCAGCTGCTCGATCAGCACCGGGTTGCCCGCGGAGTCGGCCAGGGGCACGCGCCAGTTCGGGTACTCGTCCCCCGTGCCCGGCTGGTTCTGCATCCGGCGCTCGCCGACGGCGTCCACGAGGGAGACGTTGAACAGCAGCGCCGGGGATTGGGCGAGGTAGCGGTGCAGCGCCTCGACCAGGCCCTGCTCGTCCGTGGCGTCCCCGTCGGGGAGCAGCCCGTCCGCGGCGACGGCCGCGAAGAACGTGTCGAGCTGCCGGCGGGCCTCGGCCCGCTCCTCCTCCACGGGCCGGGCCAGCAGGCCCAGCTCCTGGCGCACGTCCACCTGCACGCCCTCCAGGAAGCCCGCCGTGGGCGGGAAGTCGTGGGTGCTGACCGAGGCCATGCTCAGCTCCCGGTACTGCGCCGGGGGGAGCGGCTCGTCGCCGTCCACCTCGAACCACAGGATCGAGGTGCCCAGCACGCCGCGCTCCGCGAGGTACTCCCGCACCCACGGCTCGAGGGTGCCCAGGTCCTCCCCGACCACCACCGCCCCGGCGAGCTCCGCCTCGAGCGCGAGGATGCCGACCATCGCCTCGTGGTCGTAGTAGACGTAGGCGCCCTCCGAGGCCTCCTGGCCGTCCGGGATCCACCACAGCCGGAACAGGCCCAGGACGTGGTCCACCCGGATGCCGCCGGCGTGCCGGAAGATCGTGCGCAGCATGTCCCGCCAGGGCAGGTAGCCGGCCTCGGCCAGGCGCTCCGGGTGCCACGGGGGCTGGGACCAGTTCTGGCCCTTCTGGTTGTACATGTCCGCGGGCGCGCCCACGCTGACGCCCAGGGCCAGCACGTCCTGGAGCGTCCACGCGTCGGCGCCCTGCTTGTGCACGCCCACGGCGAGGTCGTGGATCACGCCGATGTCCATCCCGGCCAGGTGCGCCGCGCGCTGGGCGGCCTCGAGCTGCTCGTCCAGCAGCCACTGCATCCACACGTGGAAGTCGATCCGGTCGGACAGCCGGGTCCGCGCCTCCACCGCGTACGGGGCGTCGGGGCGCGCCGCGGCGTCGTCCCACTCGGGGGCGTCCTCGCCGAGCTCCTCCCGCAGCGCGCACCACAGGCCGAAGTCCTGCAGGCCCTGCCCGCCCTCGGCCACGAAGCGGCGCAGCTGCTGCTGGCGGTGCGGGGAGCGGCGGACGGTGAACAGCAGCTCGAGGCTCTTCAGCTTGGCCGCGTACGCCTTGTCCCGGTCGATGGTGCTGGTGTCGAGGTTGTCCTTGCGCTGGATGGCGGCCAGCGTGTTGACCACCTCGAGGTCGCCCGGGCGCAGGTAGGCGTACTCGGGGACCTCGGCGATGCGCAGGTAGAGGGGGTTGAAGAAGCGGCGGCTGGTCGGCAGGTACGGCGAGGGCTCCACCGGCGGTGCGGGCTCGGCGGCGTGCAGCGGGTTGACCAGCAGGTAGTCCGCCCCCTGCTCGCCCGAGATCGCGGCGAGGCTCGCGAGGTCCGAGGCGTCGCCCACGCCCCACGAGCGCCCGGAGGTCACCGAGTAGATCTGCGCCATGTAGCCCCAGCGGTGCCGGCCGTGCAGCCGGTCGGTGCTGGCGAGGTGCCGCGGGGTCACGGCCAGCGGCGTCGTGACCGCGCGTCCGCCGTCGACCTCGGGGCACTCGGCGCGGACCTCGTACCAGCCCACGGCGAGGCCCTCGGGCACCTCGAAGGTGGCCTGGCCGGTGAGGACGCCGTCCACGTCCCGCGGGGAGCGCCAGTTGTCGACCTGGGGGGCGGTGGTCCGGGCGCCGCCCTCCGCCACGAGGGTCACGCGGACGGTGGAGCCGTGCGGGACGTGCACGGCGAAGCGGGTGCGCTCCCCCGCGACGGCGACGACCACGGGCGGCAGGACCCGCCGCCAGGGCGCCAGCTCCCGCTGGGCGAGGCACGCCTCGATCGCGGCGTCGTCCCCGGCGTCCGCGCCCAGCGCGTCGAGCACGGCGCGCAGCGTCGGCTCCGGGACCTCCCGCTCCTGTCCGTCGAACCCGGAGTAGGTCGTGGAGACCCGGTAGGCCTCGGCGAGCCGGCGCAGCGCGCCGTCGGTGGTGGTGGTGTGGGCCATGGACCCCACTCTAACCACCGGCGCGGCCGGAGCCGCAGGCTGCTGATGATCCGGGCGGCTACGCCAGGGTGCGGGCGACGTCGACGACGAAGCGGTACCGCACGTCCGAGGCGACCACCCGGTCGTAGGCGGCGTCGACGTCGTCGGCGCCGATCAGCTCGATCTCGGCCTCCACGCCGTGCTCGGCGCAGAAGTCCAGCATCTCCTGCGTCTGCGGGATCCCGCCGACCATCGACCCGGTGAGCACGCGCTGGGGGCCGATCAGGGCGCCCGGGCGGACGCTGTACGGCTCGGTGGGCAGCCCCACGGAGCACAGCACGCCGTCGACCCGCAGCAGGGACAGGTACTGCTCGACCGGCAGGTCCGCGGAGACGGTGTTGAGGATCAGGTCGAAGCGGCCCTTGTTGCGCTCGAAGGTCTCGGGGTCCTTCGTGGCCCAGTAGTCGGTCGCGCCGAAGGCCAGGCCGTCCTCCTGCTTGGACAGGCTCTGGCTCAGGACGGTGACCTCGGCGCCCATGGCGGCGGCGATCTTCACGGCGACGTGGCCGAGCCCGCCCATGCCCAGGACGGCCACCCGCCGGCCCGGTCCGGCGCCCCAGCGCTTGAACGGGGCGTACGTGGTGATCCCGGCGCACAGCAGCGGGGCGGCCCGGGCGGGGTCGAGCGCCTCGGGGACGCGCAGGACGAACCGCTCGTCGACCACGATCCCGCCGCTGTAGCCGCCCCGGGTGGGGGTGCCGTCGGCCTGGGGCGTGTTGTAGGTGGCGGTCACGCCCTCCGTGCAGAACTGCTCCTGGCCGCCGGTGCAGTACTCGCAGCGGCCGCAGGAGTCGACGAAGCAGCCGACGCCCACCGTGTCGCCGGGGGCGAAGCCGGTCACGGACTCCCCGACCGCGCGGACGCGGCCGACGATCTCGTGCCCCGGGGTGACGGGGTAGTGCGTGCCGCCCCACTCGTCGCGCGCGACGTGGATGTCGGAGTGGCAGATGCCGGCGAAGTGGATGTCGATCTCGACATCACCCGGGCCGACCGGGCGACGCTCGATCGTGGTGCGGCGGAAGCCCGAGTCGGCGGAGACGGCCTCGAGGGCGGGGACGGTGGTCATGGGGTGCTCCTGTCGTGGTGCGGATGACGCCCGGCGGGGGTCGCCGGGCGGTGGTCGTGGGGTCCGGGGGCGTGCGGCCGGCGGGACGGCCGGCGCCGGGACGGTGCGCTCACCAGGCGTGGGCGACGAGCTCGTAGGACCGGGCGCGCACCTCGGGGTCGTGGGCGTAGCTGTTGAGCATCAGCTCGTCGGCCCGGGTGAGCTCGACGATCTGCTCGAGATCGGCGACCACCCGCTCGGGCGTGCCGACCGCCGATACGGCGAGGTGCTCCTGCACCATGCCCACCTCCGCCGCGGTGAGCTCCACGCGCTCGACGGGCGGCTGGAGCGGCCGGCGGTCGTTGCGGGCGATCCCGCGCACCAGCAGCTGGTGGGTGCTGAACTGGCGCCGCGCCTCCTCGTCGGTGTCGGCGGCGAGGATGTTCGCCGCGACCATCACGTGCGGGCGCTCGACCGTGGCGGTCGGGGCCTGCGCGTCGAAGCGCTGCCGGTACAGGGCGATGGCGTCCATGATCCTGGCCGGGGCGAAGTGGGAGGCGAACGCGTAGGGCAGGCCGAGCCGGGCGGCGACCTCAGCGCCGCCCGTCGACGAGCCGAGGATCCACAGGGGAACGTCAGTGTCCCGGGCCACGGGCGCCCGGACGACCTCCTGCTCCTGCCCGCCGAACAGCCGCACCAGACGGCGCACGTCGGCCTCGAAGGTGTCGTGGCCGGCGTGGCCCCGCCGCAGCTCCAGGGCGGTGCGCATGTCGGTGCCGGGCGCCCGGCCCAGGCCCAGCTCCACGCGGCCGGGGTAGAGGTTGGCGAGCGTGCCGAAGGCCTCGGCCACGGTCAGCGGCACGTGGTTGGGCAGCATGATCCCGCCGGAGCCCACGCTGAGGCGCTCCGTGGCGGCGAGCGCCTGCCCGACGAGCACCGCCGTGGCGGAGGACGCGAACGCCTCCGTGTTGTGGTGCTCGGCGTACCACAGGCGCCGGTAGCCGGAGGCGTCGAGCCGGCGGGCGAGGTCCAGCGCCTCGCGGAGGGCGTCCGCGGTGGAGCGGCCCTCCGAGAGGGGCACGAGGTCGAGGGCGGACAGCGGGACGCGGGGCGTGGCGGGCAAGGGCGGGGCTTCTTCCGTCGGGGATGGCACGAAGGGGTTCGGTGGCGGCAACACCCCCGGCCGGGGTGCTTATTCCGGGCGTCCTCCCGGGCGTTGTCCTGCTCACACCCCCGCCCCGGACGGCGCCCGGTGGGGCACCATGGGAGCATGACGTCCTTCCCCGCCCCCACGCCGTCGCCGCCCACGTCCTCCCCCGAGCTGCCGGCGCCCGCCCCCGGGTGGGCCCCGGCGTGCGTGGTCTTCGACTGCGACGGCATCCTCATGGACACGGAGGCGAACTGGGCCCGGGTCCAGCGCGCCGTCTCGGAGCGCTACGGGCTCGAGTTCACCGAGGCGATGGAGCGCCGGATGATGGGCTGGTCCGCGGCGGACGTCGCCACGGCGATCGCCGAGGCCGCCCGGGCCGACCGCGCCGCGGTCCACGCAGACGTGCTGCGCACCGAGGAGGAGACGCTGACCGGGCACATCGTGCCCCTGCCGGGCGCGCTCGAGACGGTGCGCGCGTTCGCCGAGCGGCTGCCCGTGGCCGTGGCCAGCAACTCCACGAGCACGATCCTCGGCGTGAAGCTGGAGGAGGCCGGCTTCGCCCCCCACCTCAGCACCTGGGTTTCCTCCGAGGACGTGCCGCGCGGCAAGCCGGCCCCGGACATCTACACCGAGGCGGTGCGGCGGCTGGGCTTCGCCCCGGGTGAGGCCCTGGCCGTGGAGGACTCCGTGGTGGGCGCGACCTCGGCCGTGGCGGCGGGACTGGTGGTCGTGGCCGTGCCGTCCGTCCCGGACGGGGACCCCGTGCCCGCCCACCACCGGGCCGCGACGCTGACGGACCCCGTGTTCCGGGAGCTCATGACCCGCTGGCTGGGCTGAGCCGGGCGCCCGGAGCGCTCAGCGGTTCCAGAGACCGTAGGTCTGCGCCAGCTCGGAGACCTTGCGGGCCCGGGCCAGGCGGGGCAGATAGCTGCCGTCGCCCACCACGTGCCCGGAGTCGTGCTGCGTGATGAGCTCGCGGGCCCAGGTGATCTCCTGCTCGCTCGGAGCGAGGTGGCGGTTGATCCCGTCGGTCTGCTGCGGGTCCAGGCACAGCTTGCCCGTCATGCCCATGGACTGCGTCACGGCGCACGCCTCGGCGAGGCCCTCCTCGGAGGCGCCCAGGGTCGGCCCGTCGATGGGACCGGGCAGCTCCCCCACCCGGGAGGCCACCACGAGGCTCGAGCGCGCGAACGCGAGCGCCAGGGGGTCCGCGCTGACGCCGGTGTCCCGGCGGAAGTCGCCGACCCCGAAGGCGAGCCGGAACACGCCCGGGGCGCGGGCGATGTCGTTGGCGTTCATGATCCCCACCGCCGACTCGATGAGCGCCACCACGGGGGTGCCGGCCGGGGCCATCATGGCCGTCTTGGTGATGTGGTCGGGGTGCTCCGTCTTGGCCAGCATGATCCCGCGCAGGTGGCCGACCCGGCTGAGCGCGGCGAGGTCCTGCTCCCAGTACGGCGTGGTGATGTCGTTGATCCGCACCCACGCGCTCGCCCCGGCCTCGAAGGCCTCGACGACGTTCTGCCGGGCCTGGTCCTTGCCCTCGGCGGGAATGGCGTCCTCGATGTCGAAGACCACGGAGTCCGCCTCGGAGGCGAGGGCCGCGGGGAAGACGGACGGGTCGGCGGCCGAGGTGAGCAGCCAGGAGCGGGACAGGCGGGCGGGCAGCGCGGCGGCGCGCTGGTTGCGGTAGGGGGCCACGTGAGGGTCCTTTCCGGGATGAGGTCAGCGGGGACGGGAGACCCCTGGGCACCCGTCCCCGTGAACGGGCCCGGGCCGTAGGAGCTGTCCAGTCTAGGCCGCGCGCCGATCCGGCGGAACGCTCAGACGGTCAGGGGCGTGTGACGTCCGTCAACCCGCTCCTCCGGCCGGACGGGGCCCGGCGCGGTCCCCGCCCCGAAGGGCGAGCCGCCGAGGGCCTCCCGGCCGTGCGCGGACACCCAGTTGGCCAGGTCCGGGCCCACGGGCACGATCTGGTTCGGGTTGATGTCCTCGTGGACCACGAAGTAGTGCTGCTTGATCTGCTCGAAGTCCACGGTGTCGCCGAAGCCCGGCGTCTGGAAGAGGTCCCGGGCGTAGCCCCACAGGTGGGGCATCTCGGTGAGCTTGTTGCGCGAGCACTTGAAGTGCGAGTGGTAGACCGGGTCGAAGCGCACCAGGGTGGTGAACAGCCGCACGTCCGCCTCGGTGATGTGCTCCCCCATGAGGTAGCGGCGGGTCGAGAGGCGGTCCTCGAGCCAGTCCATGGCGACCCACAGCCGCTCGTAGGCCTTCTCGTGGGCGCGCTGGGAGCCGGCGAAGCCGCACCGGTAGACCCCGTTGTTGACCTCGGTGTAGACCCGCTGCATGACCTCGCGCATCTCGTCCTCGAGATCGGCCGGCCAGAGGTCGGGGGCGCCCTCGCGGTGGAAGGCGCCCCACTCCTTGGCGAGGTCCTCCGTGATCTGCGGGAAGTCGTTGGTCACCACCTGGCCGCTCGCGATCTCCACGACCGCCGGCACGGTGATGCCCCGCGGGTAGTCGGGGTAGCGGGCGAAGTACGCCTCCTGGAGCCGCTCGATGCCCAGCACCGGGTCCCTGCCGTCCGCGTCGAGGTCGAAGGTCCACGACCGGACGTCGTGGACGGGACCGGGCAGCCCCACGGAGAGGGCGTCCTCGAGCCCCAGGAGCCGTCGCACGATGAGGGTGCGGTTGGCCCAGGGGCAGGCCCGCGCGGCGACGAGCCGGTAGCGGCCGGCTTCGACGGGCCAGGCCCGCGCCCCCTCGGGCACGTCGGCGCGCGCCGGGTCGCGGACGATCCGGTCCTCGATGTAGGCGGTGTCCCGGGTGAACTCCTCGCCGGGATGCACGTAGGCGCCGGCGGTGCTGTGCTCGGACCGCTGGGTGCTGCGCTGTGACATGGTGGCTCCTCGCGGTGCGGCGGGACGGGGCGCCACCGGCCGGGACGACGGTCGGCGACGGGACGGCCGCACCTCCCGCCCCTCAGTTTTGATGATATGTCAATCACAGGGAGGGCGCCAGCGGGAGCTCCCGTCGGAGGCGAGGTCTACAGTGGAGGCGTCCGGCACCCTCCCACCACGGAAACAGCCCGCCCATGAGCACCCACGGCAACGAGCCCGAGTACGGCCAGCGCCTTCCCCCGCAGCACGTCCCGCCCCGGGCGGCCCGCGGGCCTGCGGCCTCGCCCCGGGCCGCCCGGCGGATGGCGCGCGGGCTCTCCTTCACCCTCGTCCTGCTGGGCCTCCTGCTCGGCGGCGGACTCGCCGCCCTGGGCCACGCGTGGGGGTGGGCGGTCGGAGCGCTGCTCGGGCTGCCCGGGCTCGCGGGCTTCGTCGTCGTCCAGGCCCAGCTGCACCCGGCCCTCCGGGACGCCTCGGTGCCCCCGCTGCGGAGCCGCTCGAAGCTGTGGCTCGTCCCCGCCGCCCTGCTGCTGCTGGGCCTCCTGCCCCTCGCCGGGGTGTTCGCGGTCCAGCCGCTGCTGGCGGGCACCACGGGTGCGCACCTGGCCGACGAGTACGTCAGCGTCCTGGTCGTCTCGGGGATGACGCTGGTCGTCGCGGCCGGCCTGGGCTTCGGACTCGTCGCCATGTCCTCGTTCACCCCGGTCGACGACGACGACTCCCCGCTGCGCCCCACCGGCTACGCCGAGCGGCTCCGGCGGCCCGCGCGCGGACCCGGCGACCTCTACGACTCGGAGTGGATCCACCGCCGCCCGGCACGGTACGGCCGCGACGCCGGTGACCGCCCGGACCCACCGGAGGACCCGGTCGGCGGTTGACATTTGTTGACACGTCAATTTATAGTGGGGGTTTTCCCGTGCCACGAGAGGACCGCCGCATGAGCCACCCGGAGACCGACGAGGTCAACTGGCTGTCCGACGAGGAGCAGCGCGTCTGGCGCGGCTTCCTGGCCCTGAGCCGCGGCATGCAGACCGCGGTGGACCGCCAGCTGTCCCGGGACAGCGCGCTGTCCGGCTCGGAGTACGAGGTCCTCGTCCAGCTGTCCGAGAGCAGCACCGGCGTGATCCGCTCCCGCGACCTGCTCCACGAGCTCGGCTGGGAGCGCAGCCGCCTCTCCCACCTGCTCTCCCGCATGGCCCGGCGCGGGCTGCTCGAACGCCTGCCGTGCGACAGCGACGCCCGCGGCCTCGACGTGCGGATCACCCCGGAGGGGCGGCGTGCCATCGAGGCCTCCGCCCCCGGTCACCTGGAGCTCGTGCGGGCGGCGCTGATCGACCACCTGACCCGGGAGGAGATGGACGCGCTGCTCTCCGTCTCCGGCAAGGTGCTCCCCCGGCTCGAGGAGCTGGGGCTGTGCTGACGCCGGGCGCCTGAGCCGCCCACCGGCCGAGGCCGTCCGCGGCCCGGAACCGCCCCGAGCAGGGGACAGGCCCTGCCGCATGGGGGGATCGGCAGGGCCTGTCAGGCATCCCGATCGGGGGAATGGGACACCAGTCGCCGGCAGGAACCATCCGGAGGCAGATGGGGGGATCACCTCCGGGCCATCGCCGACGACAGATTTACCTTAGACCCAGTGATCTGCATGAGCAAGCCGCCTGTGCGTTTTGTGTCCTCGACGGCCGCGGCGGCCCGGGAGGCGACTTCGGGCGCGCTCGGCGCCGTGGCCGGACGGCCCGGCCGGGACACGGGAGCACCCCCGCGGGCCGAGGCCTGCGGGGGTGCTCCTGTGCGCCGCGGGCGGTGCGCCCGCGGCCGGCGTCCTACTTGGTCTGGCCCTCCTTGGCGAGGACGTAGTCGTAGACGACCTCTTCGCCCGCGCCGCCGTCGGTGCGCGGCTTCGGGTCCAGCATCAGCTCGGGCTTGACCGCCGAGGCGATGTCGTCCGCGTTGTGCGGGTCGCCGGGGAAGTACAGCTGCTGGGTGACCAGCTGGTGGCCCGGGGCCGAGACCTTGATGTGGATGTGCGCCGGGCGCCAGGCGTGCCAGCCGGCCGCACCGATGAGCTGCCCGCAGGCCCCGTCAGTGGGGATCTGGTACGGGGCCGGGCGCTTGGTGTTGATCTCGAAGTACCCGTTCTCGTCGGCCTTCACCGTGCCGCGGAAGAGCCACTCGGGCAGCTCCGGGGCGTACTGGGAGTAGAAGCCGTTGGCGTCGGCGTGCCAGATCTCCACCTGGGCGCCCTGCAGCGGGTTGCCGTCGGTGTCGGTGAACCGGCCCTTGAACAGCAGCGGGGTGCCGGGCTCGTCCTCGCGCATCTGAAGGGTCGCGGGAGTGGGCAGCACCGGGGAGTCCGGCACGTAGTAGGGGCCCTCGATGGTGCCGACGGCGCCGGGGCGCTCCTGGGAGTTGACGTCCTCGATGGTGTGCTCCAGCCACACGTCCAGGAACAGCGGCCACTCCCCGTCGGTGCCGACCTTGATCAGCCACGCCTTCAGCGCGTTGTACTCCTCGTAGGTGACCTGGTGCTCGACCGCGATGTCGTTGATCGCCTTGATCGCCGCACCGGCCAGCAGGGACACCCGCTCCTTCGGCACGTCCAGCTTCGCCAGCTTGCCCGAGGCGGTGAACCGCTCGGTCGCCTTGGACCCGGCCTCGACCGCGGTGCCCTCGTTCTCCTTGCGCGTTGCCGCGTGGGTCTCCGTCATGGTGTGCTCCACATTCCTCGTTGAACAGTGATCAGGGACGCCCCTCGTGCCCGCCGCTCCCGGCGCGGCTCACGGCCGCCGGCTCGGGCCCTCCGGCTGTGACACCAGACACGTCGACGTCTCCATCAGCCTAGGGGCGCGATCAGGACGCGACAAATATCAATTGGGCGTCTTTTCTGCACCCAATACGGCATAAACACCCCCTGGGCTACTCCTAGGGGTTTGCCTGATGTGAGCGCAGTCACGGTCCACCAGACTGGCTCCGTACCGTCCGGCAGGAGCCGGTCGCAGACTTCGGCCCGCACGTCCCGAGCAGACGTCCCGCCCAGACATCCCGAGCAGGCGGCCCGACCAGGCAGCCCGACCAGAAGGAGCACGTCATGACCGAGAACCTGACCCACGTCCGCGAGGTCCTCTCCGACGCCGTGGTGGACGACCGCGAGAACGGGCTCATCCGGGCCAAGCGGGAGATCTTCACCGACCAGGAGATCTTCGAGCTGGAGATGAAGTACATCTTCGAGGGCAACTGGGTGTACCTGGCCCACGAGTCGCAGATCCCCAACGTGGGCGACTACTTCACCACCTACATCGGCCGCACCCCGGTGGTCATCACCCGTGACAAGGAGGAGAAGCTGAACTGCATCGTCAACGCGTGCTCCCACCGCGGTGCGATGCTCTGCCGGCGCAAGACGGACAACCGCACCACCTTCACCTGCCCCTTCCACGGGTGGACGTTCAAGAACTCCGGCGAGCTGCTCAAGGTCAAGGACGGCCGCAACGGCGGCTACCCGGAGAACTTCAACAAGGAGGGCTCGCACGACCTGACGAAGGTCGCCCGCTTCGAGTCCTACCGCGGCTTCCTGTTCGGCTCCCTCAACCCGGACGTGCTGCCCCTCGAGGAGCACCTGGGCGACGCCACCACGGTGATCGACTCGATTGTGGACCAGTCCCCCGAGGGCCTCGAGGTGCTGCGCGGCGCCTCGACCTACACCTACGACGGCAACTGGAAGGTCCAGGCGGAGAACGGCGCCGACGGCTACCACGTGACCTCGGTGCACTGGAACTACGCCGCGACCACCGCCCGCCGCACCGCCGGCGACTCCGCCAACAAGACCAAGGCCATGGACGCCGGCAAGTGGGGCAAGGTCAAGGGCGGGTTCTACTCCTACGAGCACGGCCACCTGCTGCTGTGGCAGGAGTGGACGAACCCGCAGGACCGCCCGCTGTGGGACCGCCGCGAGGAGCTCGTCGACAAGTACGGCGAGGAGATGGCGAACTTCATGATCAACATCTCGCGCAACCTGTGCCTGTACCCGAACGTGTACATCATGGACCAGTTCTCCTCGCAGATCCGCCACTTCCGGCCGATCTCCGCGGACCAGACCGAGGTCACCATCTACTGCATCGCTCCCAAGGGCGAGTCCCAGGAGAACCGCTCCAAGCGCATCCGCCAGTACGAGGACTTCTTCAACGCGACGGGCATGGCGACCCCGGACGACCTCGAGGAGTTCCGCTCCTGCAACAAGACCTACTGGGCCACCTCCGCCCCGTGGAACGACATGTCCCGCGGCGCCGCGCACGAGATCCAGGGCCCGGACGAGCAGGCCCAGGCCCTCGGCATGACCAGGGTCATCGCCTCCGGTGTGCGCACCGAGGACGAGGGCCTGTACCCCGTCCAGCACGGCTTCTGGAAGGACGTCATGGACAAGGGCCTGGCCGCGGAGGAGCGCGCCGCCGCGCAGTCCGCCCCCGTGACCGCCTGACCCGGACTCCCCCGAACCACAGAAAGAGCGCAGAACACCATGACCAACCTGCTGAACCCCCTGGCGGCGCTGAAGACCGCCGAGGAGATCGCGACCCTCGAGACCGTGCGCGCGTTCCTCTACAAGGAGGCACGCCTGCTGGACGACCGGCAGTTCGACGAGTGGCTCGAGTGCTACCACCCGGACTCCGAGTTCTGGATGCCGTCCTGGGACGACGACGACCGGCTGACGGAGGACCCCCAGAACGAGATCTCCCTGATCTACTACGACAACCGCGGCGGCATCGAGGACCGCGTGTTCCGCATCAAGACGGACCGCTCCTCCGCCACGTCCCTGCCGGACCCCCGCACCGGGCACAACATCACCGACGTGGAGGTCCTCGAGCACGACGGCGACCGGGTGCAGGTCCGCTTCAACTGGTTCACGCTGTACTTCCGCTACAACACGACGGACACGTACTTCGGCACCAGCTTCTACACGATCGACCTCTCGGGCGACGAGCCGCTGATCCTGAAGAAGAAGGTCGTCCTGAAGAACGACTACATCCACCACGTCGTGGACGTCTACATGATCTGACGCCGGCCGTGGCCGGTCCCGCACCGGGGCCGGCCACGACGGACCGTCGGCACCCCGTGCTCACCGAGCACCCCCGCACTTCCCACGGGCCGCGACGACGCGGCCCCCCACCCAGGAGGAAATCATGGGCCACCAGGTAGCCCTCAGCTTCGAGGACGGCGTCACGAAGGTCGTCAAGGTCGGCGACTACGAGACCGTCCTCGACGCCGCCTACAAGGCGCGCATCAACATCCCCGCGGACTGCCGGGACGGCGCCTGCGGCACCTGCAAGGCCTTCTGCGACTCCGGCTCCTTCGACCCCGGGGACTTCATCGACGACGCCATGACCGAGGAGGAGCTCGAGAAGGGCTACCTGCTGACCTGCCAGGCCGTCCCCGAGTCCGACATGGCCATCCAGATCCCGGCGACCGCCGAGTCCGCGAAGACCTCCGCGGCCACCTACACCTCCACGCTCCAGGAGCTGGACAAGCACTCCGAGACGACGATCTCCTTCACCCTCGACGTCGAGAAACGGGACGACCTGGCGTTCCTGCCCGGCCAGTACGTCAACATCAAGGTGCCCGGCACCGACGCCGAGCGCTCCTACTCCTTCAGCAGCGGCCCCGAGGTGGAGGGCGCGGCCTTCATGGTCCGCATCACCCCGCAGGGCGCGATGTCCGAGTACCTGCGCGACCGCGCCCGGGTCGGCGACACCGTCGAGTTCAGCGGCCCCTACGGCTCGTTCTTCCTGCGCGAGCCCAAGCGCCCTCTGCTGCTGCTCGCCGGGGGCACCGGCCTGGCCCCGCTCCTGTCGATCCTGGAGAAGCTCGCCGAGAACCCGCCCAGCACCCCCGTGCACCTGATCTACGGCGTGACCCGCGAGGCCGACATCGTGGGCCTGGACCGGCTCCGCGCCTACGAGGCGAAGCTGCCGGACTTCACCTGGGACCACATCGCCTCGGAGGAGGGCACCTCCGCCCCCCACACCGGCTACGTCACCCAGATCATCGAGCCGGCCCACCTCAACGACGGCGACGTCGACATCTACCTGTGCGGCCCGCCCCCCATGGTCAACGCCGTCTCCGCGTGGCTGGACCGCGAGGGGATCGAGCCCGCCAACTTCTACTTCGAGCGCTTCGCGCCGAAGGAGACCACCGGCGGCGACGCCGAGACCGGCGCGCCGCCCTCCCCCGAGACGATCGCCGCCGAGGGGGACACCATGACCCGCTCCGAGGCGCTCTCCTCGCTGGAGACCGGCCGGCTGGAGTTCCGCAAGGAGGACAGCTTCGCCCACCTCGACGCCCGCATGGGCCTCGAGCTCGCCGTCACCGAGCTCGTGATGGGCCGGCTGACCGAGGAGCAGCTGGAGCAGTTCCGGCGCCTCGCCGAGGCCACCACGCGCTCCGTGGGCGCGGGCACCGTGCAGGACCCCGAGGAGTACGTGCGGACCAACGAGGAGTACCACGAGTACCTCTTCATGGTCTGCGACAACCCCACGCTGCTGGAGTCCTACCGCCGGCTCGACGTGCGCGAGCAGATGGCCGCGACCTTCGAGCGGGGCACGGAGATCTTCGCCCGGGTCGCCCAGGACCACCTGGACGTCGTCGAGGCCTTCGAGCGCAACGACAAGGAGCGCGCCCGCGAGGTCATCATGGCCCACGCCCGCGACGCCAAGCAGACCATGTCCACGGCGATCGACGCCAAGGAGGCCGGCCGCTGATGGGCGCACCGTACGCGGGACAGTTCCTCACTCCGGGCCGCTTCGCCGGCAGGGTGGCGGTCGTGACCGGCGCCGCGCAGGGCATCGGGCAGAAGGTGGCCGAGCGGATCGGCGCCGAGGGCGGCGCCGTCGTCCTCGTGGACCGCGCCGAGCTGGTGCACGACGTGGCGCAGGGCATCGTCCGCGCCGCCGAGGCCTCGGGCTCGGGCGGTGCCGCCACGTCCGTGACCGCCGACCTCGAGACCTGGGCCGGGGCCCAGCAGGCCGTCGAGGCCGCGCTCGCGGCCCACGGCCGGGTGGACGTGCTCGTCAACAACGTGGGCGGCACCATCTGGGCCCGCCCCTACGAGGAGTACGACGAGGAGAAGATCGAGAAGGAGATCCGCCGCTCGCTCTTCCCGACCCTGTGGTCCTGCCGCGCGGTGCTCCCGGCCATGCTCGAGCAGGGCTCGGGCACGATCGTCAACGTCTCCTCGGTGGCCACCCGCGGCATGCACCGGGTGCCCTACGCCGCGGCGAAGGGCGGGGTGAACGCGCTGACCCAGTCCCTGGCCATGGAGGTCGCCGGCCGCGGGATCCGCGTGGTCGCCACCGCCCCCGGCGGCACGGAGGCCCCGCCCCGCAGGGTCAAGCGCGGGCCCGAGGCCGAGAGCGCCCAGGAGCGGGCCTGGTACCAGGTGATCGTCGACCAGACCGTGGACTCCTCGTTCGTGAAGCGCTACGGCACGCTCGACGAGCAGGCCGCGCCCATCGTGTTCCTCGCCTCCGACGAGGCCTCCTACGTCACCGGCAGCGTCCTGCCGGTCGCCGGCGGGGACCTCGGCTGAGCCGCCTCCGGGCGGACGCCCGCCGCCGTGGCCGCGCCCCCTCCACGGGTAGACTCGCGGCCATGACGGCGGGCCTGCACCACGGAGAACCCGGCGAGGAGCTCCCGCTGGTCGGGCGGGCCGCCGCGCTCGAGGAGCTCCTCGAGGTCCTGCGGACCGTGCGCAAGGGCCACGTCCACACCGTGGTGCTCGAGGGCCCGCTGGGCTCGGGCAAGACGGCCCTGCTCGAGCTGTTCCTCGACCACTGCCGCTCCGCCGTGCGCGGCGTCCGCGTGCTCAGCGCCACCGGCGACGAGTGGGAGTCCCAGCTCGCCCTGGCCGGGTACAGCCAGCTCATGCTGGCCACGCCCCTGCGCTCCTCCCGGGGCTTCGACGGCGAGCCCGCGCCGCCCTCGGCCCCGGTCGCGGAGCTGAGCCCCGCGCAGGCCGTGAACTACGCCGCCACCCTGAGCACCCACCTCGAGAGCCTGCAGACCCGCGGCAGCGTGGTGGTCACCGTCGACGACGCCCACCGGCTGGACGAGCAGACCCTGCGGATCCTGGTGTTCGTGATGCGCCGACTGCACGGCAAGCGGGTCATGTTCGTGCTGACCCTCGACCCGGCGCAGGCGTGGCACGTCCCGGCCGGGGTGCTCGACTTCCTCACCGGCCACCAGGTCCAGCGCCTCCCCCTCGAGCCCCTCGGGGCGGAGGAGGTCCGGGCCGCGGCCCGGCAGTTCTTCGGCCTCGACCTCGGCGCGACCGCCGCGCACCGGCTCGTCCGGCACACCGGCGGGCTCCCCCAGCAGGTGCTCGAGCTGCTGCGCGAGCTCCCCGAGGACACCTGGCACTCCTGGTTCGCGGACCTGCCGGCGAGCTCCCGGGTGCGCGCCCGCGTGCACAGCGTCCTCACCGGGGCCTCGCCCGGCCTGATCCGCACGGCCGAGGCCGTCTCCGTGCTGGGGCGCAGCGCGGGCCTGTCCGAGGTGGCCCACGTCAGCGGGGTGGACGCCCTGATGGACGCCCTCGACGAGGGCCACCGCGCCGGGCTGCTGGACCTCTCCGTGGACCAGGCCCGCTCGGTCGTGCAGTTCTTCGAGCCGGGCGCCGCGGAGGCCGTCTACGGGCTGATCGTGCCGAGCCGGCGGATCGCGCTGCACCGGCGGTCCGCGACCGTGGTGCACGAGGAGGGCGAGCGGCTCGGCCACCGCGTCTCGGCCACCCCGGGGCCCGACGAGCCGCTGGCCGTGGAGCTCGAGGCCTTCGCCGCGCGGCAGGCGATGGTGGGCGCCTGGCAGGACGTCGCCACGGCGCTGTTCTCGGCGTCCCGGCTCTCCGCGGACACGCGCGCCCGCAACGACCGTCTGCTCCGGGCCGTGGACGCCCTGGTCGGCTCGGGCAACATCGCCCAGGCCGGCATGTGGGCGGCCGCCGTGGACGCCATGCCCTCCTCCCCGCTGCGCTCGTCGGTGCTCGGCTACCTGTCCACGGTGTCCGGGCAGAACCGCAGCGCGCAGACCCAGCTCGAGATGGCATGGCGCACGAGCAACCGGCAGCGGGACCCCGCGGCCGCCGCGCAGATCGCCCAGCGCTTCGTGCTGCACGGCGTGGCCTCCTGGGACGGGCCCGTCATCACCCGGTGGGCGGAGACCGCGATGTCCCTCACCGCCCCCGGCACCCCCGCCCACATCGAGTCCGAGGCGATCTACGGCCTGGGCCTCTTCGCCCAGGGGCGGCTGCGGGAGGCCGAGGCCTCCTACGAGCGCGCCTTCGAGCACGCGGCGGAGAACGCCCAGAAGCAGCGCGTCCAGATGGGCGCCGGGTGGCTCGCGCTGCGCGCCGACGACGTCGAGACGGCGCTCGTCAACTTCCAGGCGGCCGCCCCCACCGAGTACCGGGGCGGGTCCCTGCGGATCTCCCTGTGGGCGGAGGCCTGGCTGGCCCGCACCCAGCTGGTGCTGGGCGACTGGGACGCCGCGGCGGCCACCGTCTCCCGCGCCTCGGTGCGCCTCGAGACCTCGCAGATGCCGCTCATCCGCCCGCTCCTGTACTGGACCGCCGCGGAGCTGTGGTCGATGCGCGGGGACTGGGACCGGGCCCGCCACTACGTCTCCCAGGCCGCCGTGCAGCCGGGCACCTACCGGGCCATGCAGGTCCCGGCCAGTCTCGCGCGGGCCCGCTTCCACGAGGCCCGCGCCGACTACGAGAGCGCGCTGGGGGTGCTGCAGCCGCTGACGGACCTCGACCCGTGGACCGACGAGCGGGTCTCCTTCTGGCCGTGGCAGGACACCTACGTCAACGCCCTCGTGATGACCGACCGGCTCGAGGACGCGGACGCGTTCCTCACCGTGTTCGAGCGCGTGCGCCGCGAGCGGCGGATCCCCTCCGACGACGCCCGCATCTCCTGGGCCCGGGGCCGGATCCTCGCCGCGCAGGGGGACCCGGACACGGCGCGGGAGCACTTCGAGGCGGCCCTGGGCCACCTGCGCGGGCTCAACCGCCCGTACCTGCGCGCCCGGATCAGCTTCGCCTTCGGGCAGAGCATGCGCCGTGCGGGCAAGCGGCGCCTGGCGTCCACCGTGCTGCGGACCGCGCGGGACCTCTACGACTCGCTGGGCGCCGCCACGTACGTGGAGCGCTGCGACCGCGAGCTGAAGGCGACCGGTCTCGACGTCGGGAACCTTCCGGACCCCTCCGACCCGGTGCTCGCGGCCGTGGGCCGCACCGCCGTGCAGCTCACCGCCCAGGAGCAGGCGGTGGCGGAGCTGGTCTCGGGCGGGGCCACCAACAAGGAGACCGCGCGGGCCCTGTTCCTCGCGGAGAAGACCGTCCAGTACCACCTGACGCGCATCTACGGGAAGCTGGGGATCCGCTCCCGCAGCGAGCTCGCCGCCCGCTACCGCACCCCCGACTGACCGTCCCGGGACGACCGCGAGGTGGCGGACGACGGCGACGGCCGGTGGCCGGGTGGCCGGCGTCCGCCCCCGCGCGGGGCGGGGCGGGGGGACGTCACGTCGGGGGGGGGGGTGGCCCGGGGGCCC